>CALLVY010000408.1 GCA_938015925.1 uncultured Saprospiraceae bacterium | reverse complement strand
CTTGAGGAGGAAATTCTTCTTGATGGTTTCCATTTCTGATTTGTCAGAACAAGCAACCTTAGAAGAGTTGTTACTGTAAAGTGCTGGTCCGCAGGCTTTAGCTGCAGCTTTTAAAAGAGCGGCATCTACTTTTTTTATGCCAAGTTTACCCGTCATTTCTTTGGTGTAAAGCTCTAATGCATCATCTAATTTACCCATAGTTTTGATTTAGGTGAATGAAAAAATTTCTTAAATGTAAGAAGTTTTTTTGGAACTTAAGCAATGCAGAAAAAAATACTAGTATGGATTACTAGTGGATCTTTTTTTAACAAAGAGTTTTTGTGAAAAAAGATTGGATGGATTTGGTCGAATGACAACAACTATAAAAAGAGAAATGGTCTTGCTTATTTTACCTTCTGAAACAATAAAGCACAAAGAACGCCAAGTTGTTTTTCGATTTCTTCGAATCCTTCAATGTCCTTAAAGCTGGTTTGCTCAGGCGCATTGGTGAAGGTATAAATGTATTTGTTGGGACGAATTTCGTTGAGTAAATAAATGCCATTTTTTACACCAGGAATTCTTCGGTGTTCTAAGATCGCCCCCGTATCTACGATGAAGGGAGATAAGTTGAGATGAGTGCCCGAAAAATTTCCATTTTTTATCAAGAGGACGGAATGGCTGTCGAAGAAAAAATCAAAGTTCTTTTCTACGGCATTAAAATCTTCATGTTGACTATTGAGTAGGCTAATGGTATGTTTAAAACTAACGGGCTGAAAGCGCGGATTAAAAACGCGGATCTCCTTAATCGTTACCAATTTAAAAGTCGTCAAAAAAGCCAATTCACCAAGCAACTTACAAATGAGTTCTTCCAGATGATCACTTTCAATCTCTCCTTTTTGATGCAGTAAGTCATTGCGCAATTCGACCAATGGATTGTAGACATCTAAAAGAACTTGTAGCTTTTTTGCATCAAAGCCCAAAAAGGGAGAAATATCATTGTCCTGAAGCAAATTAAAAACAGCGCGCAATAAGCCAACATAAACACCAAAACTAGGCCTGCGAAAACCATTCATTTGTGCTTCGAGATCCGCAGAAAAAGCAAAAGGTTTTTTGCTTTGCTCTGTCCAAAATTGAGCGAGTAAACAAAAACTCAGGAATTGAGCCGAAACTTCTGCAGTCTTTAAAATCTGTTCCATCCGCAGATGATCCATTTTCATGCGATCTCCCGAAAACAAACGCCGCAGTTCTACGCCGATAGGCCAGGGGAAATCCTGAATAATAAAGTTGGCCAACATTCTTTTGTCGATAGGCATATCGGCGGCCTGCATAGAGGCTACAAAAGCAGCTTCTGCGGATTTTTCGCCGACCTGAGTTAAGATCGCGTCAAAAGTTTGTTGAATAATGTTATCGTTCGGTGTTTTCAATTTTAGAATTTACTATACGCTCAAATATAGAAAAATTGAATCATTTGACAGGGGAATGGGTGAGCGAATATTAGTTGTATTACGAATATAACACAACTAATGTTGCGAGTGTCAGGAATGAGGATTAATATCCCTGGCACTCGCAAAGTTTAACAGTTGGACGAAGAGCTAGTCCTTAAAAACATTCATCCAACATCGTTACGGCTTGGATAAGGTTACCAAACTTGGTATAAGTCTTTTGTTCTGATTTTTCAAGACCTAAGTAAGTATAGCAGCCCATCAATAAGTGCTCGACTTGTTTTTTATATTTGCTTTCAACAATAATCACTTCAGTGTTAGATTGGACATTATAAATGACCCATTCTTTTTTCTTGATACCAGGGCCACCAGAGCTTGCAATTTCTCGACTTAGAGAAGCCGTGTGTACTGCTACCAATTGCTTGTTTAAAGTTTTTCTTACCTCTTTGGAAGCTTCATCATTGCCCAGGCTACTGAGGTAAGCCTGAATCTCTCCTTCCATTTGATCCAATTCTTCTGGACTCGCTTCTGCGATCTTGTCGTGGATACCTGCTCCGAGATATCCTTTTTTCTCTGCTTCGTTTTTTGAAATAGCATAAGAAGCAATGGAGGTTCCTGCGGTAGCTGCACCTTGTGTCAGACCGTTTAGGAATTTATTCTCTGTGGTTGGGAAAGGATTGCGGTACAACTGGAATACTTTCCCATCAAACATCTTTTCAACAAAGACACCAGACACCCCAAAGAAATCAGTTTCTTTTCCCTCCAGAGTTTGAGTAAAAGAATCGACCTCATCTCCCAAGTAAGAAGTGACCATACCAGAGTCATCCATAAAATTGATGGCATGGGTATAAAAGGTACCAAAATATTTTACCTGAGCGATTTTTCCACTTCTTTGCTCTCCGTTAGGGAAAGTGATCGTGCCAACTTGGAATTCTCTGGTTTTGTCCTTGAAAGTAAGATTTTCCAGCGCACCCATTGGAATAAAATGTCCGTCAAAATATTGATACCGAATTTCTTTTCCATTAATGGTTTGCGTCACTGCGATGGCGATTTCCGAATTGTATCCATTGACAAAACCATTTTGATTTTCGGCATAATAGACATAAGAATATTTAGCTCCAGCAGCAGGTTTCATATCATTGATTAGTGTACTTTCTCTAAAAGCAAGGATACCTGATTTGACTTCTCCACTCGCTAGCGTGAGCGTTCCTGGATGAAAGTTTCGGCCTTCATGCTTATAGGTTTTGCTTCCGTCTTTGGTGAGTTCTGCAATCGTGATTTCCAAACCGTAATTGCTAACTTGATCGGGCGAATATTTTTCCGAACCTACTTTGATCAATTCCAATCGGTCATCTACTTTTTTTAATTGAAGATCACCACTGACGCGTTGGCCAGTCATACTTAAAATTACATAACCTTGTCGAGGTTTTGTTTGCGTGACCATCTTACCCATCACTTCTGCACCGGTTCTCCACTTGTAAAGATCTTCTGGAGAATCATTGACTACAGGTTTGGAGCTCAATCCATAGGCGGATACACTTTCTGCAGGAAGTTTGAGTTCTTTCCCATCTCCATTGAATTTAATTTCTTTGATGCTGCCATTTTTGAGGATGAGGGAAATTTGTCCATCCATTCTTTTTCCAGAAATCAAGACCACATAACCTTGTTGAAAGTCAGTTTTGTCTTTTTTCCATTTGTAAAAAGCATCTGGTGTTTCATCTGTTTGTCCTATCAGTTGACCAAAAGAAAGGCAACAGAATAGACTGAAAAGGACGAAAGTTTTGGGTTTTGAAAATAAGGTATTCATTGGATAAGCATTTAGTTTTAGAAGGGGGCTGGATAAAGCCGAATTTAGAGATCGTTAGATTAATATTAAACTAAAATTGCACCAAAAATTAGGATCTTCGAAAGGCTGGAATAACTGCTTCCTGTCCTTTTTCTATTGGTACAAAACAAAGATAAAGACTTCCTGCGCTGTCTTTTAGCGCAGTTGGATTTGTCTTGCAAATTGCTTTGTTTTATTATAGAAATTGTGATTAATGCTTTAAATTGGAGGCAATATGGTCATTTTTGAAAATGTCTTACGACTCAGAAGGAGTCGCCTTGATTTAAAGGGCAGTGATTGATTGAATTTCATAGATGTGAAATTCAATCCTTATTCCTAGACAATCTTAGGAAATAAGACAAAAAAGAGTCCATAATTCTTTGGAGCGCATATTATTCCAAATAACTATTTAATGAGTACCCCAAGAAAAAAAATTTTACTTTTTATCCTTCTAGGACTTTTTTCCTCTTGTCAAAAATGGAATTTAGAACCTACTGATTTTCCACAATTGGCATGGCAGGATCTAAGCGTCAATTCCCTCTTCTCCATTACGATAAAAGCCAATATCGCAGGCTTGAATGGAGGAAGTTTCGCGGAACACGGATTTCTATACTCTACCACAGATGAAGAACCCGGATTTTCTAAAATCAATACGACCAAAATTGACTTAGGGTCATCCGTCTCTAACAAAGACTTCTCTCATCGACTTTCTGGTCTGACGATCAATACCGTTTACTTCCTCAGAGCCTACGCCATCTATGGTTCCGAAATCCTCTATTCCGAAATCATTCGCTATGACAATCAATCTGCTCTACAAGTATTGACCCAAAACACAACAATCATTGCAGGAGAGAATACGGGAATTATAAGTGGAAGTATCAGCCAAATTTCTCCAGATGTATTAGTCGAACGCTATGGACATTGTTGGTCCACAGAAAACCCCGAACCTACTATTTTGGGAACCGCCAGCAACCTTGGTTCCACGGATCAAGATATCTCAGGTTTTACGACTACGCTGACCGATATGGAACCCCTACAACCTTACTATGTACGTTCTTATGCAATGGTAGATGGCATTGCAGTCTATGGCGAGGTGGTGGAGATTATAAAAAAAGATGCTTGGAAACAAAAAGCAAATTTCCCTTTCGAAGATATAGGAGTCACTCCAATGACTTTTATGATCGATGATCAAATCCATGCGATCACCTGGCGTAAGGGGGATGATAAGCAGGAACATTATGTCTATGACCCAGCAGTAGATGAATGGACACTGATTGGGGAAATGGTCGGGCCGACGCGAGACATTCAGAGAGCTTGTGCTGTTGGAGGAAAAGGTTATGTAGGAATGGGGAAAGGCTTGCTGACTTCTGGGTTATTGACGGATTTTTGGGAATTTAATACGGATAAAGAGTGGTGTGAAAAACAAGCTTTTCCAGGAACACCTAGGATAGAAGCAGTGATGTTTGGAATCAAAGGCAAAGTCTACTACGGAACAGGCGTAACTCTTAGTAATGAGTATTTGGATGATTTTTGGGAATTTGATCCCAATGATGAAAGCAATGGCTTTAATACTTGCGGCGACCCGATGGGAGGCTGGACAGAGTTGCCTCCATATCCTGGTAATGCTCGACATACCATCGGCTATTTTGTAAGGAATGATAAGGCCTATTTGGGAGGAGGGGATGTCGGTTTAGGGGCCAACAATGAATTATTTTTAGAATTTGAACCCGATAGCAATCCGCTATGGGTAGAAAAACAAAATTTTGCAAGAATCGAAAGGTGGAGAGCCGCTGCTTTTGTGATCAAAGATAAAGCCTACTATGGGATGGGACATTATTATGATGTCGATTTCCATGAATACAATCCTCAAGATACGATCAATGGCTATGATGTAAAAGGCCGTCCTATGGGCAGTTGGAAACAGGTAAATAATTTTGCGAGTAGCGCTCGTTATGGAGCGGAAGCGTATACCGTTGAGGAGAAAGCATATTTGTTTTTTGGTCTTACGATTGACAATGTTTATTTACCAGAGGTGTGGTCTTATGAGGCTGATGATTTATAATTTATTAGTAAGGATAATAGGTTCAATAAATTCCAAATTCCAAACCGTAGAACGAAAACCTAAAATGAAAATCAATAAAGAAATAATTGTTTTAGCGTGGCTGCTCTTGGCACTACTTCCCGCTTGTCAGAAATGGGATTTAGAGCAAAAGGAATTTTTGAAAGTTACACTAAATGAAGTTGAGTATACAGGAAGTAATTCTGCGATGTTTAGTGCTCATCTGGAAGGGCTCAATGAATCAGTGGCGAGTAATCACGGATTTGTCTGGTCGGATTTAGATTCCCTTCCGGAGCTAATAGAGCAGGAGGAATTGGTATTAGGCCTGGGAGCAAAAGAGAAGAATGGTTCTTTTTCTGGAAGCGTCTCTAATATTATTCCCAATACAAAATATTGGATTCGCGGCTTTGCGACCATCAATGGGACCACTATTTATTCTCCCTCCCAAACGTTTTTCATTGGCATTGATATTCAACTAGAAATGCTCCGCTATAAAGCAATTCGAGGA
>CALLVY010000407.1 GCA_938015925.1 uncultured Saprospiraceae bacterium | reverse complement strand
TTTTGAATTTGTGTATTGGATTATTGTTATTCTGTCGATATTAATTTGCCTTGGAGTAAAAGGAATGTATATTTGGTTGAGGCGATATTCGATTCTTGTTGACTATTAATAAAATAAACTCCCGAAATGGAAATACTAGGATATGTTTTAAGTGCAAATAAGAAACGCATGAAATTGTTTTTCGCTGGTCAGGTAATAGATTTAAAAAGAAAAAAATAAGAAGAATAGTTGATGAAAAAAGTGATCCTCTTTTTCTTTAGCCAATTTATTCTCCTTTCTGTTTTGACAGCGGGAGATTGCTTTCGACCAAGGCACTCAGAATTATTTGATATAAGTACGGTCGTGCTTTTTGGGAAAATTACTGGAAAGCAAAAAGGGAAAGATGGGAAGGAGATCGTTTATGAGATTGCAATAAAAAAGAATTTTAAACAGACGCAAATAACAAGCTTAAAATTAAGGGGCATGGAACTCTCGCTTGGAACGGAGTTTATTGTTTTTGCTGAGCAGGAAGGAGTTTTTACTTATCCAGACCAAAATAGTTATATTCCAAATTGCTGGAAAAGAATCATAATTAAAAGCGATGACTTTACGAAATATGATTACCGAGATTTAATGGTTTCGAAAAAAAGATTCAAGTTTATTTTGCATACATTGAAAGAACGGGCAAAGAGGATTCCTTCAGAGAATCCCTATATTTATCTGCGCAGCAATGCTTTTGATCATTCCACAAAAATGATGAGTTTGGAAAATGTACAAGTCCTCAAAAAAGATCAAAAATTAATTTTTATCCAGGTCGTGGTTGGAAAAGATGGTCGTGCAAAAAGCTATAAAATAAAAGCCAAAGCTTTCTTACGCAGAAAAAAGATACAATCAGCCATTTCTGAAAAAGTAGATCAATGTGTTTGGACTATAAAGGAGAATAGGAGCGGAGCTTATGTATCCTTGATTCCGGTGATCTATGCGAAAAAAGAAAATTTGCTAATACGTGATTTTCGATAAAAATAAAAAGCTAAAAAAAGCAGTAATGAAGGCCAAATTCCATTTAATCCTTATCGGACTACCAATTCTTATTGGGCTCACCGGATGCGCCACTAAATTCTCCCACCTTAATTCCACGGATCAGGAGATTTCAAAGGTAATAAATCAGTTTCTAGAAGATTTGACCATCAAAAAAATGCAAAGGACCTCCAAAATGGCTTATGGGGGAAGCAGTTTGCTCGGATACCTTTTAGAGGAAGAAGAAGGTAAAGAATTTGAAGTAGATCACTTGGATCAGGAAATGGATTGGTCAACCTTAGCCATTAAAAATGCACGGAAAAGGAAAAAATGTTTCGATAAAAAAAAGTGTTATATAATTTTAAATCCGCTCTTTTCTAAAAACAAGAAAAAGGCAATTCTCACTTGCCAAGCCAATCGAAAAACAGGTGGTGCTATGAGTTATTTTTTATACGAGAAAATCAATGGCGAATGGATTCAAATCCGAAAAATAGGGACAAGCGATTGGATGTACTGCGGATGATTTTGAAGAATGGAACCAAATCCTTTTAAAAAGCATTGATAAGGTGATTTGTTTTTCAAACTAAAAAGATCGGAACATTATCTCCTTGTTATCCAAAAAAAATGAAAGCGCAAATAGATAGAATAGCATCAAAGCTTCAGCGATTTGAAAACCTGGATACGCTACCAAATGTTTTTGGTGCAGATAAGCATGAATTTAAATTAAACCCTAAGAAAACAGAGGCGGAACTTTTTATATTCGAAAAGGAGAATCAGATCCAATTACCAATTGCTTATCGAAATTTTCTACTACTGATTGGTAATGGAGGTCTTGGGCCATACTATGGCCTTGAACCCCTGGAAAACGGAAAATTCATTGACCTGGATAGTAAAGATCCCGAGCATCTGATAGACTTGTCAAAACCTTTTCCCTTTATGGAGGCTTGGAATTTGGATTGGAAGGTACCGGAAGATGTTCAGGAAGAAGAAAAATACTTAGATGATTTGTTTGAAAAGTACGAGGATAAAAATAATGTAAATGGCTTGCTGAGAATATCGAACTTCGGTTGTGGGGTGTGGATTAATCTTGTTGTAAATGGATCGGAATATGGAAACATATGGTATGACGATAGGACTAGCAATCAAGGATTGGTGCCTATGCAAACTAAAGATAAGGACCGAGTGCAATTTTTGGATTGGTATGAATTATGGTTGAATTCGATTCGCTTTGCTCATTTGGTGCCAAGGTTTGGTATGTTTAAAAATAAACTCAAACAGAGAACAGAAAAGGTATGGAAGAATCTGTTTAATCATTAAGAATGAAAAAAAAGTATTTATTAACAGGACTGATTAGTTTTTTATTTTTCGGACTGGTTTTTCGACTTACCGCTTTTAAGTGGCTTACCGGACTGCTGATTATTGCTTTGTTTCAATTACTTACAGCTCTACTTCCAATCCTTGCCTTGATACTAGACAAAAGCCGAAAAACTAAAACATTTTTCCATTCTTTGATTATTCTACTTGTTTTTTGGTCTTGCTACTTTGCCAGTGAACAAATCATGACTCAAATTGAAAAGTCCATTGAAACCAAAACAGAAATGTTGATTTCTAAAATCGAAATTTACAAAGAGGAAAACGGAATTTATCCTGCCTCATTAAATTCAGAGGAATTCAAGAGCTGTAATTTAACAACTTCTCTTGGATCGAAAATATCTTATAAGTCATTTTCTGATTCAACATACCGGCTAAGGTATTCTGCCTTTTATGGAGGGGAAAAAACTTTTTATAATAATAGTGTGAATTGGCAATGGGATGACTAAGGTATTAGAAATTCAATAAGATTTTTTTGAACAAATTCAATTTTAAAAACCAGAATTTTAATGATAAACGGCATTCAGTATTTCGAAAATTTTCTACCCAATCCAAATACCTTGTATCCACTTTTGGAAACTCAAGTTGTTTGGGATTTAAGAATGAAGTCCAGGAAGACCGCAAGTTTTGGTATCGCTTATAATTATTCTCAAGTGAATTATCCAGAAAATAAAATGATTGCCCCATTAGAAGAAATCTGTCAGTCCATCAATGAACTCCTTGATTTTAAACCCAATAACTGTCTGTTAAATTGGTATCCTAATGGCTTGTCTAAAATGGGCTTCCATTCTGATCAAACTGCTATTCTTGAAAAGAATACAGGCGTGGTGATCATTAGCTTAGGAGAAGAAAGAATACTTAGGTTTCGACAAGTCTTGGATAAGACGATTAAATTTGATTATCCTCTTGCAAATGGATCGCTTTTATACATGAATCAGGAGGTTCAAGAAAAATGGCAACATTCCATTCCAAAAGATGCTACAACTAATGCAAGAATGAGTCTGACTTTTAGAAGCATTATTAATTGATTTTTCTGTGTTGATTATAAAGATTTAGAATGTGTAAGTACTAGATCTAAATAAGATTAAACTAACTCCCAATAAAATAAAACAGAAAACCTCTAACTGATAATAAAAAAATATATCCCGCGTTAAAGTATGCTAAGCTTACCCGTTCTATAACTCATTAAAGGAGATTGGTACTAAGAATACTCCAATGAGAATTTGATTTCTTAATTTTTTTAAAATATAAATAATATGAAAAATGTAAAAATTCAAAGCCTGCAAAAAGAAATGGCTCCAGAAAAAATCATCGAAAAAAGCAAGTTAAAAAACCTCAAAGGAGGTGGTGATTCTATTGTGGAAGAAAATGCGGAAGGATTTTAGAACCACAATTTTGCAAAGAATTGAAAATGGCTTGGAGGAAGAAATTTCTTCAAGCCTTTTTTGCTGAAATTGGAACAACTGATTTTATAAAATAGAATAGCCAAGCAATACTTTACATTGCTTGGCTATTTTTAGCTGGACTATTCTGAAAAGACTCTTAATTATTTTGAACCAGTAAATGCCCAGACATTTCCATCATCCACTGAGCCTACTCTTAATTCATCTCCCTCGACCGAAATTCCGGTAAACGCAGAACCAAGAACAGTCGAATAACCGGTATCCGTTGCCTTAAAGACTATGCCGTTTATAGCGGGGACATTATCACTAAAAACAATATTGTAATTAACCTCATTCAATTGAATGCTTGCTGTAGCATTGGTATTGTTGGTGATAACTTCACCTGTAGAAGAAGTGTAGCTAAGCGTTCCTGTATAAGTAGTAACTGCTTTGGAAGGAAGAACAAGTAGTTCATCATCATTTTTACAAGAGATAATTGTAAGGGCTAAAAGTAAAATAAAACATAAGGGAAAATTTTTCATTTGGCACATACGGTAAGTTTTATAAGGTCATAAAGAAATTTGAAAAAGTAAGTGAAAGAGCAATATTAAGTTGCTTTTTTGGTCGAGCAGATTTTTGGTCCAGACGAGTTGAAAAACGTAGGCGATGCCTAGCATCGGCGAGGCTTTTCAAGGAAGTATGGAGTAAAAAAATGCCACCATAAAAAGATAAGTTAAATATGCTCATTCACTTAAATCTTTGTATTAAACCAAAGGTATTTAAATACTATCAATATCAAATGGTTCTTAACACTCTTTAAGTCCTAACAATATAAAAGGGATTTTTTTGAATTTAATTAACAATTCCATAATGTTTATTTTTTTATTTTTACTTCATGGATTGATTTGTCCCCATACTCCGATTCAGCATCGTTATCTAGGTAGATAATCAAAAAAAACAGAACCATGGAATTAAAAGAATTTATGTTGATTTTTATGGGCGTAGATTACGCCGAGATGAAACTTTCTCCAGAGGAAATCCAAACCCGCGCCAAGTCCTGGATGAATTGGCAACAGAAAATGGGCCAGCAGGGGGTATTAAAAAGCGGTAACGCGCTCCAAAGTGGTTTGAAGCGAATCAGAGGCGCGGAGCGAACCGTCTCGGATAGAATGTCCGTAGAGTCCAAAGAAATCATCGGTGGCTATTACATCGTAAAAGCAGAGAGTATGGAAGCTGCTGAACTCATTGCTCAAGACTACCCCGACTACGATTTAGGAGGCGCGGTAGAACTTAGAGCCTTATTGCAATACTAATGGCCAATGAAAAAATGATAGACCATCTTTTTCGTCACCAGTACGGAAAAATGGTTTCTATTTTTACCAGGATATTTGGTTTGGTACATTTAGAAACGATTGAGGATGCCATTCAGGATACCTTTATCAAAGCAGTGAAGTCCTGGCAAATGCAAGTTCCCGAAAACCCAGAAGCTTGGCTGACTCAGGCCACCAAGCATCGAATCATCGACCTGCTGCGAAAAATGAATGCAGAAGATCAGCGCATTGCAAAAATCCAAACAGGAATTAGTACCTATGCGATTAACGAACTTTTCACCGTCGAAGAGATTGAGGACAGCCTGCTAAGAATGATTTTTACGGCCTGCAATCCCATTTTAAATTCGAAAGACCAAATCGCCTTTGCACTGAAAACGATTTCTGGTTTTAGCAGAAAGGAAATTGCCACAGCACTTCTTTTAAAAGAAGAGACCATCAAGAAGAGACTTTCCCGAGCTCGTAAAACTATCCTTCAAAATAGCATCCCCTTTGAAATCCCAAAAGGGAAGGCCTTGCAAGAACGATTAAGTAGGGTTTTGGAAGTACTTTATTTGATTTTTAATGAAGGATTTCATTCTTCGAAAAAAGACTTACTCATTCGAGAAGAATTATGTGGGGAAGCGGTTCGTTTGGTAAAATGTGTTTTAAAAAATCCGCTAACCAAGACCCCCAATGCCCATGCCTTATTTGCTTTGTTTTGTTTTCAGGTGGCTCGCTTAAAAAGTCGTTTGGATAAAGACGGAGAATTAATTAATCTAAAAGAACAAGACCGGACGCTTTGGTATTTTCCGATTACTCTGATTGGACACGAATCTATGGAAAAGGCGATGGATACGGATGTACTAAGTCCTTACCATTATGAAGCAGCTATTGCCGCGGAACACTTGCAAGCACCTTCCTATGCGCAAACCAACTGGGATCGCATTCTTCAATTCTATGAATCGATGAATGTCCTTCAAGATTCCCCTTATACTCGTCTGAATATAGCTATTGTACAATTAGAAAGGAAAAACTATCCAACAGCTAAATTGCTATTGGATAGTATTGATTCCTCAGAACTGGAACAAAGGGCTTATCTCTTTCTGGCGACTCTGGCAGAATATGAATTCATCGCGAAACAAAGCAAAGATGCGATCAACTATATTGACCAGGCGATTGATCTCGCGGAAAATTTGTTTGAGAAAAATTACTTAAAAAAAAGAAGACAAGAATACTACGATGCCTTAAATCAATAAGCGCTTCCAAACCTCTTATTTCCAAATAGCCAATATCACAGAAATAACCACCACCAAAACCGTCTGACTTCCCATTGCCATCCAAAAAGCATTCATCCTTTTTAGAAAGATATAACCCGGTAAAGCGGTTGCGATGGAATAAAAAAAGGCAATAAAAAACCCTAGCAGCAATCCTTCTCCAAAAGAATTTGTACCCAAAGCGGTTTGAAGACTAGCAATTCCCAGGGTGAGCAAGATGGTGCAAAATGCCTGGACGGCATAGGTATATCCAGGAATTTCTTTGGTATGTTGTTTTTGGTCTACGGCACCATATTCTTTGGCCCAAGGAGCACCAAATAAAACGATAAACCAAAAGGAAAGAAAGGCTTGTCCGAAAACAATACAGGCAGCAATCGCATACCAGTTGAAAGAAGTTAAATTTAATTCCATAATTACTTTTATTTATATAACGAAACTGAGTTTTCGAATGGGGACAGATGGAGGTGATATTAATTGGATTAAAAGAATTAGCACTCCTGTAGCTTGATAGCACTCTTGATATTTCAACTAAAATAGGAAGCAGTTTGACCTTATTATTAGAATAAACAACTTCGCTAATAAATATAGGATCAAATTGACTTAAGTGGGGAGGAGAAGGAAGGCTTTTTATGGAAAAAATAGTTTTTATCCGCCAGAATAGCATTAATAAGCATCGATGAAAAATGACGTAGAGTTAAGACCTCTTGAAGCTAAGGAGCTGTGATTCTGGTTTGCAGGAATAGCTTTTAAGGAATAAGAGAAAGACTACTTAAGTCTATTCTTTGTCCTCTATCGTCGATATATATTGTATTTGTTAGGGGGATTTTGAATATTAGTAACCTTGTAAAAATTAGATGAAGCCCCGCAAAGAATATTTGAAGAACCTACCGCGTTCCACCTTATGGAAAGGAAACCTTTACTTCCTTTTCTTTTATCTAAGTTTTACTAAAATGAAAAATATGACAAAATTTATGCTATTGCTTTTGGTGATTCCCTTTTTATCCTGTAGTAAAACTAATTTTCAAATGGAGTCAGAATCTCAAAAGACATCGACTAAAAGAAAGGCATCGGGGCTTCGGGCAGATGAAGTACGTTCTATAAAAAAAGATATCGAATCCATAAAAACCTTTTCCTGGCAAGAAAAAGATGATGGGGAAGGAGTAAAAAAAACGACCTTGCCACGCATGGGAGAAAGCATATACAATGAAGAAGGAAACTTAATAAAAAGAACTCTTTATTCTTCGGGAATGGAACTTAAAATTTTGACTAAAGATTTCCACTATGAAAATGGCGTTCCGGTAAAAGTATTGGGAACGGATTATGAGGGTAAGGAATATCTGATCGAGGAATATATTTATAAGGAAAATAAAATAAAATCTTGTCAAAACTCAAGGGTTGGTCCTGTTTTCTATTGCTACGAAATTGATTTTGATGACAAGGGCAGAAAAAAATATGAATTTATTGATGATCTAGCTGCCTATGGAAATGTCACTGAAAAAATTCATTATTACTATGACAAAAATGGCTTAATAGAAAAAAAGAAATTAGCGCGTACCTTTAACAATAAGGAATCGAATTATGAAATAACCTTTAAGTTTGATTCGCATAATAATTTCATTGAAAGAATAAAAACAAATATGGAAACTCCAGATGAAAAAATCATTGAAAAATTTTCCTATAAGTATGATGCAAAAGGCAATTGGATTGAGAAGATTTCCTACTTGCATGATTCAACTATTGTTATCGAGGAAAGAGAAATTAGCTACCGATAGCAGCAGAGGGGAAAGGAATTTTGCTTAGGTCGACGTTTCCGTTGTAACAATTTGTTAAAAAAAATCAATGAATAAACAGATAGCCCTCCTGCTTTTTATCGTTTGTATTTTTACGGCTTGTAAAAATGAAAACAAAGCACTCATTGAACAGAAATGGATTTCAGGGCTAGAAATGGATTTGGAAAGGAAAAAATATAAAGAGAATATTATTCTTACCCTGGAAGAAGGGCAAGGGCTTTTTTGTGAATTTGGAAAAGGTTGCAGTGCCTTTCCTTATATTTTAGCTGATGATGATATTCAAATTGGACAATCCGGAGAAGCGCTAGCTAAAATATTGTACGCGTCTAAAGATAGCCTGGAGCTTGATTTTTTAGAACAGGACACGCTTCAGTTTTCAAAGATTCCATTTCCTGAATTGGATTTTAACCAAACCAAATCTCTCCTTATCAACAAGTCATATGAGTTGCTCAATCACGACGAATCTTATAGGAGCATCATTCATTTTACAGATCGCGAGATTCTAATTCTAAGCCAAGATGTATTAAAAGATAAGGAAGAAGAAGACTTTCCTTCCTTGATGTATAGAAGAAGGGAATATTCCATTGATTCTATCTCCGGTTTTGTTACCTTGAAGGCCGGAGGATTTTTACGATTAATGGATTACCCTTTGGTAGGTTTTGTTGAAAAGAATCCAAAAGGTTTTTTTGTGCATACTTATATGCATGATGGTATACGGAAGAGTCAATTACTTAGACCTATAACCGCTCCGGAAAAGACAGCAAATCATTTATTAGAAAAGCAATGGCGATTAGGAGCAGGGAAAAGATTGGAAACTTTTGATTTCCTGGAAAACCAAGAATTGGTTCATAGCAAGAATGGCGTAAAATCCAATTGGAAATGGTCTCTGGATGAATCTGGTTTTTTGGTTATCTTAGAAGATGAAAATGGCGACAAAAAATATGTAGTGAAAAGTTTTTATCACAACAACTATAGAATGGGTTATGAACTAGCGCCTGGTAAGTTTAGTGATTTGTTGAATATAAAAATTTGACCCTTTAGTCTACCTGGTTTTGACGCAGTGCAGTTTATTTTTTAGTGCTAAGAATCTTACTATTTGTTAAACAATAATTGGTGACCAACAAGGAAAATATTCAAACAACAATAGCTGCAGCTTTACGGAAAGTAGGCACTCCTAAATGTTTGGAAAAAGCAATTTCACTAGAACAAGAATCTTCTTTCATTACCGACCAAGATATCCAAAAAAAAATCAATCAATTTTCCTAAACATGGAATCTAATAACAAAGAAAAATTAGCCTTAATCTTAGGTGGCATTACCTTCCTCTTATTCGCTAGCCAACCTTATATTTTGGATTTAATAGAACCTGCAAAATCTATTGGACAAATCATAGGAGAAAACGCAAAAGAATTGATAGAAGGCCTAAATGGAGAAAAATCCAATGGAGCTAATTCTAAAAGAGAAATTTGGTCAAACATCCTTAGCGTTTTATCTTTTGTCCTCTTTGCTGTTACCCTGTTTTTTTCAATGAATGCCATTCAAAACGATTCCAGTAAATGGTATGGGGTAGGAGGTGGCCTCCTTTCAATTCTTGGTCTTGGTGTTTACTTTTTTCATTTAGCGATTGGTTTTTTTGGTTTTGTGGTCTTGGCGATCTTGATTGTTGGACTTGTGTTGTTTAGTGAGTTTATTTAAAAGCGAAAAGATATTTCTCTATTAATCAATTAGCATTTATGAAAGTACTTTCCTTTTTTATTAGCTGTTTTTTTTCTTTTGCTTTTAAGTTGCCAGATAACACCTACGGTAATTCCTGCTCCGGATTCTAATAGGCCAAAATACCTGAATGAAGATACATCTTTTGTTTACTGTAATAGCTTGAAATGGAAAGAAAAATTGTCGGAGAACGATAAAAGAATTATATTAGAGCTTGTTGATTCAAGTTATAATATTGTAAGAAGATCATTGGTTCCTGATGTTTTAATTCCAAGTTTAATCCATCGATTTGACTTATCAAAAGAAAGAGAAAATCTTTTCTTTTGGGAGGAGGACCGGAGTCTTTTTGAACAAACCGCAGACAAAGAGGAAAAAGAATTTGATGAATATCTATTGTCCTTAATTGAACCGGAATGTTTGGCAAAAAACTTAAAAAACCCCATAACACATTATCACTGTAAAGGAGACGATTATTTGAATGTTCTGCTAGTAAGGCAATCTAGACGAATGAAAAAAGGACTCGATGTTCATCTGGAGATTCCTGATTCATTTTTAACTGGGTGGCAAAAGGATTTATTGAAAAATAGTAAATTAAAATGACACTAAAACTACTAAGTTTAATTATCTGTACCCTGTTTTTGATTCAATGCAAAACGGAAAGTTCAAGTAATTCGAAAGATAAGGAGGCGATTATCAACGTAGACGATTCTGGGAAAATTACCGTTCGCTCAAATGGATATAAATTCCAAACTAAAGAAGCTGAAAAACTTAATTCCTTGGCTATAAAAAAGGTCAAATCGAATAAAGCGGAGGAAGCTTTAGAGTACCTGATGAAGGCCAAAGAATTAGAACCAGACAATCCTGTGATTGTTAGCAATATTGGATTGGTCTATCAGAGGCAATTGAAATTCGACAAAGCGGTAGAGTCCATGAAAAAGGCCATTGCCCTTTCTGATTCTACCTATCTTCCTGCCACCGTAAATTTGGCCAATATCTATTTAGATAAGAGGCAATTTTTAGAATCCAAGAAACATTCCGAATGGGCTTTGTTGAAAATCGATGATCTTCCAACCAAAGGAGGAATTTACTTAAATTTAATTTTGGCAGATGTTCATCTTAATAATTGCAAAGAAGCCTTAGCACACCTAGAGCATCTAAAAGAAATTGTAAAAATCACCGGACAAAATCAATTTCTAAAAGCTGGAGAAAAAGAAGCGGAAAATTGTAAATTGGCACTTAGGTTTTTGGAAAATCGCCATTAAAATCCTTTGCTCTAGCATCCATTTATGAAAACTAAAAAATACGCTTCCATCGCCATCGCCCTCCTTTGGGGATTTATGATACATGCCTTTCTCTCTTTGCAGATTTATTTCAAGTCCAATTTTTTTGGAAACTACTTTTCAACTTCTGTAGGAATCACTGTTCTTTATTTTATCTTATTCCTGATGAGTTTTGGATTTTTTATTGTTGAACCTTATGAGTTTTTAAAAGAAGAAATAAAGAAACAAGAAGAAACTTTTAATTGGTGGTGGGATATTTATTTATCCGGTTGGGCTTTATTAGTTTTTGCTATTATTGAGTGCTTGATGATGGGAGCAAATTTTGTTAGAATTCAGCAAGATTTAGTAGGCTTAACCTTAATCTTCTTTTTAATTAAAGGTGCATTTTTAATTCCTAGTTTTTTGATCAATCGACAGTATAAGGAACAAACGAAGCTATATGTTGGATTGGCATTTTTAGAAATCATTCTAATATTGGTGATCTATGGCTTGGGAAAGGCTTTAGAAGAAGTAGGTTCTGTGTTTAGTTGAATGTCATCAACGTAGTGCCTCTACATTGAACTCGGATAAAATCAACTTAAAGCTTCTTCTTCTCATCTCAGATCTTTCCTTATTTGATGCCATTCGTCTTTAGTTAGGACCTTGGCCATTGCTATGAAGGAATAAAGGAATCTACCCGAAAATTGTATCAGGATAATGAGGATAACTTCATGGGGTATTTATGGGACTTGGGGATTGGCGATCCAGAGGGTTTTTACTACATGAAGTCTGGAACTCCGAATAGTGTTCAAAGTGTCCTTCTTATTTGCCCGGATTCCGACTATGGTCAAGTTTTAATTATGAACAATGTTTCCGAGGAAGCAATGAGAGATTGGGGAAATCTTTATGGACAAATGGAAGATGACTTAATCGAATATCCAAAACTCAACCTGGTGACATATTTGAGAAAAGACTTCCTGACGAACACGCCATCAGCTGTTGAAAAATATAGATCATTAGTAAAAGAAAAAGAAAACTATTTTACCAATGTCAATTTGTTGAATAGATTGGGTTATGAATTAATGGGAGATAATCAGCTAAAAAAAGCAATCGCTATCTTTGAATTGAATATCGAGCAATATCCTGAATCATGGAATGTTTATGATAGTCTAGGAGAGGCTTTTGAGAAAAATGGAAATCTAGAAAACGCTTTGACAAATTATAAGAAAGCATTAGCTTTAAATGTCAACAATCAATTTGATTATAATAAAACACTGAAAGAGAGAATAGAAAAAATGGAGTAAATACAAATGAATAAAATGATAACCGTTACTTTTAGAATGCTTTGCTACAAGAAAAAATTGATCGTCAGTATGATCCCTCTTTTTCTAATGATTCTTCCTGGCTGCAATAATGAAGAAACTAAAATTGCCAATTTTAAAAAGACCATTAAAGAAGAATTTAATTTTTGTGAAGTAGACCAAGATTGTAAAATCGTGTATGGAGTTTGCCCCTTGGGATGTTTTTTTATCGTACATAATGAAAAAGTTGCGGAAGTGGAGGCGATGGTCAAAGAAGTAAAAGAGGGCGGTACGACTTGCCTGTATAAGTGTCCGGTGGCACCGCAAACATTACGATGTATCGATAGCGTTTGTTATCCAGCGTTGGAAGATAAATATACCTATTTTCTGTTTTATGAAGATTGCGAAAAAATAGCACAACTCTATGAAAGGGATCTTATTGGGAAGAAGGCGAATGAACTAAACCTTTCCGCTCTTGATCACGAACTACTACCTGCGGATTCCATGAGAACACTAAAGAAAAAGAAAGACAATCGTCTTAATAGTCTAAAGTTGTTTGTAGATGAAGTCGGAGTAATTGAATCTGTTTCTTGCTACGAAAAACAAAAAAAATCCAATTAGAACTTTATATAAAAGAAGACTTTAGAAAAATTAGGAATATTAAATCCTCAATTTAATTTTATTGGAAAAAACTATTTTGAGGATTTATTAGAATCACCGATCACTTTGCGGGCTTATGTAGAAAGTTGCAAAAAAATATTTGAATAGTAGAAGACTTAGGTGATTTTTTTGACAGAGAATAAAACCTTAGTAGTAGCTATAAATTAAAAAGGAAGGAAACCTGAAGAATGAAAATAAACATCAGACAAGAACAAAAAGCAGATTATAAGCAAGTCGCTAAGCTGATAAAATCAGCCTTCGAAGCCTCGGATTTAGGGCACAATGAGGAACAAGACTTGGTGGATCGACTAAGAAAGAGCGATTCCTTTATTCCCGAATTATCTTTAATCGCAGCAGTCGAAAATAAAATAGTTGGTCATATTTTATTTTCGGAAATAAAAATCAAAAACAGAACGATAGAAAATATTCCCAGATAGGCTCTACGTTGAACTCGAATAAAATCAACAATAAGCCTCTTCTTTTCAAACTAGGCCTTTCCCTAAGTTGATGACATTCATTGTTTTATACTGGTTCTGCAAAAATGAAATGGATAATAGATAGCACCTTTCCCTAATATCCGACAAGGAATAATATTAATCTTTTTTCCAAGGTGTTTTGTCGAAATAGAATGCAGGTAATGAAATAAAAAGTTATTTTAAAGGAAAACAAAGCCTATGAAAGCCATCACAAAATTACGAGATCTAATCCTCTACGATTCCTGGTTCCAGTATTTGCTTAGCGCCTTGCTCTATCTCGGCCTTTCCCTAGTCTCCCAAAAATGGGGATACAGCTGGGGGGGCGTTTCCCGACTTTATATCATCGTTGGTTTGTTTTGTTTAATTCTTCTCACAGCGAGTAGTTTTATCGGCCTTGAATACCCCGATAAAGTTAAAACCTTTTTTCCGAAAATAATTAAAGAAGGAATGCTCAAGCGACTGCTAAAGAATAAGTGGACTGCTCCTGGGATCATTTGTTTATTGAGTACCATCATCTGTTTTTGTATTCCACACATTGGTGTTCCGTCGGCTTATCTGGATGGTCTTTTTTACCTGTCCTTTTATATTTTCTTGGTTTCAGGGATGTTTAGCATAAATAGGAAGGCAGAGTTTGAACCTATGGTGAGCAGGTTGATCTTAACCAAAACTAAATTTATAGTTTACTTTGGAGGAACAATAGAGCCTAAAACGAAGGAGTATGATCTGAATAATTTAGTAGTTAGATTAGAAACCGAGAATCAATTGAGTCTTAGGACTGTCGAGGAGGAAGAGCATGGAGAAAGTACTAGCATTGATATTGATGGTTTACAAGAAGAGGAGCGCTTGGAGTTGTTGGAGGTTCTTCTGAAATAATCGAAAGGTGAAAGTGCTAGACTTAATATTGATAAATAGTAGACCTTTTTACAATTAAAAGAACAAAGTGTATCCTTTTGGCAAAAAAATACTTGAATTGAACAGAGAAAATGCGTAACTCTAATTCCAAATAGTCCCTAGATTAAATTTCCTACGGATGTTTTAAAATTAGAAACTATGAACCCTAAGACCTTTACCATTCTTCTTCTTTTTTTATTGCCAAGTTTTTCCTTTCTAAATGCACAGAATTGGGATTTGATTGGTGAGAACAATCAACTCAATTTTAAAGTTGAAACAAGTGATTTACTCAGTACCACAATTTGGATAGATTCAGTGAAGTCAACTACTACGGATACCACTTACTATCTAAATCGAATTGCTCAGCAATGCTCCGCTTGCCCCATCAATCCTCCCGGCTCCTTAAGAAATCAAGGACAGTTTTTAGGAAAACAACTAAACAAATCAAATGGTAAATATATTTTGGAAACCAATCCCAAAACGGTATTGTTTCCTACGGCTCCTGAAAATTTCTCCTGGCTCTACGATACTTTAAATAATGTAAGCGCTCAAGTTTTAAAAATAGAAGAGGCATCTATCTTTGGTCAAATGGATTCCATAAAAACAATTCTCCTGTCCAGTTCAGACACGATCAAAATTTCAAAGTCTTTTGGAATACTGAAATTTCCTTCCTTAACAGAAAATGATATTTATGAACTCGTCGGAATTGATAACCTGGGGTTAGGTTCGACTATCCCAAAGTTCGATGAAATCTATGATTTTGAAGTAGGAGATATTTTTGAATTTTATTACCGATCGGCCAGTGGGGCCACCTTTACTTTTGTCGATAAAACAGAGAAACGAGAGATAATGTCAAAGACGGTCTCGAATGATAAGGTATGTTACGAAATCGCTTACCAGGAACACGTACAATTCATTCTCAATGGAAGTACTCCAGACACCTATTATACAGCAAAAACCATTGAAGAATGCTATACGGATTCCGCAAGCCATGGAGCGAATGTTTTTAACCAAGAGCTCCTCCTAAATGTCCTTCCGCCGGAATACACCGACAATAAAGATAACTGGATCGTTTCTTTTTTCTACCTCGATGACAATGGTGTTTTTAGCAAATCATTGGGCGATCACGAAAATTTTTACGATGGAATTTTTGCGGTAAATTCGGAGTCCGATACTTTAAACTATTGTTGCAATAATCCGATCGACTATTATCGGGTTTATAAAGTCGGTTTAGGAGAAACGGATTATGAGTTGCACCAGTTTGAAAATACAGAAACCTATCATCTAAGAGGCTATATAAAAGGGCAGGATACCATTGGTGTGATTACACCAGATTCGATCCTGCAAATTCCATTAGGCTTGGAGGAGCGACAAGAATTGCAAGTTAAAATATTTCCCAATCCGACTTCTGAAGAATTGGTAATTGAATTAATTGATTTTAGCGATCCATCCAGTAAAATTTCTATTCAAACGATTTCTGGCAGAACAGTTCTTCAAGAAGAACTAAATTCCAGCTTATCGAATATCAATGTTTCTAATCTTCCAGTAGGAATGTATATTGTACGAATAGAGCAGGAGGGAGGGATTGCGATTAGGAAAATTTTGAAATTGTAAATACATTTTTAATAAGGCAAACACTAATTCAAAACAAGCCGCTTCACCTGCGCTCCAACTTTAATAAAATAAACCCCCGGAACCAAACCCTCCAAAGATAAAAGCTGATCCGCTTGCCCACTTTTACAAAACCATTCCTTTTGCATTCT
>CALLVY010000406.1 GCA_938015925.1 uncultured Saprospiraceae bacterium | reverse complement strand
TTCTTTATTGGGTTTTTATACCGAATTGTTTTTTGAATCGGTGACGGATGAATTTCTGGATTTTGATTTGGAGGATTGGGATTGGGAAAAAGGACAAGAGCAGATTCCGATTGTCTTATCTCGGGATTATTTGGCTTTGTATAATTTTGGTTTTGCGCCCAGTCAGGGTTTGCCGCAGTTTACTCCCAACACTATTAAACGGGTTAGTTTTGACATTACGCTTAAGGGAAATGGTCTGGCCAAAACTTTTCAGGGCCGAATCGTTGGCTTTAGCGACCGCATCAATTCGGTGATTGTTCCTCAAACTTTTATGGACTATGCCAATGCGACTTTTGGTGGCAGAGAAGAAGCGAAACCTTCGCGCTTGATTTTAGATTGTACCAATATCTATGCGCCGGAGCTGGAAGATTATTTGAAGGAAAATAATTTTGAATTGAGTCGCGGGCGATTTATCGGTGGGCAGTTGAGCCAAATTCTTTGGACGCTGCTTGCGGTGATTGCGGTGATTGGCTTTATCATTTTGGCTTTGTCTTTTTTGGTTTTCTTATTGAATTTTCAATTGCTGATTGCTCAGTCGGCGAGAGATATTCGATTTTTGTTGCAACAGGGTTATCCGCTTTGGGATATTCGGAAGACTTTGCATGAACGGCTATTTTGGATGTATGGTGGGGTTTGGGTGGCAGCTTTGGTTTGTCTTTGGGGGCTTCGGTCGGCTTGTCTTCCGATGATCCGTGAACAGGGATTTGTGATTGGCAATTCCTTGCATTGGTGGGTATGGGTGGTGGCTGCTCTTTGTGGAGTGGGGCTGTTCTTTTTGAACTTTGTGAATATTAGGCGGAAGGTGGAGAGCTTGTTTTGAGGGTGATTGTTGGTTGGAATAAATCGAGGGGTGGTAGTGGCCAGAGGCCAAAAAAATAGGCCGGGTTGAATGCAATAGCATTCACCGAGCTCCGCGGGGTCTTAGTTTTGGGCTAATCCCAAATGAAAAGCGCTTTCCAGCACTTTTCATTTTTTTTATCAAAGAACAAGATAGTTTCCTATTCCGAAATACTACTTACGTCTCTTCCCAGGTTCCTCCCTTTTAGTCTTCTTCTTTGGATTAAGCAAATAATTAATTCCCAGATCAAACTGCAGGGCAAAGAAATTTTGCTTGACTTGGAAACCAGCTTGCGTTGTAGAAGACAATGGGACCTGCAACTTTGGAGCAATAAGCCAACTCAGTCTTGGATTAATGGAACGGCTATACTCACCAGAAAGCCATAAATTAAAACCTGTCGAAGATTTGAATATCGAATTATAATAAGCTCTATCTTGATCTTTGTTAAAGTCTGTACGGTTTTCTAAATTGGTATAAAAGGTTCCGTTGAAAGAATAAAGGATATTGTATTCAAAACCTCCCATTACCTTCCAGGCGTTCTTTTTATTCAACCAGATTCGACCAATACCGAATGGGATACTGATGAACCGATGTTGGTTGTAGAGCTTTTGTTCTTCCGTGACGGTTGTGGTGATTGACTTTAGGCCTGTGGATGAATTGATGATATTACCTGCTGCGTTTTCCGTGACGGTTATGGTTCCGGTTTCCATACTAGTGGTTACTTCAGATGAGCTAAAGCTAAAGCGTTCATTAAACTGTCGATATTCGATCCCCGACATTAATGTCAGACCACTGCGTTTATGTTGGAAGTGCAAACCGACGTTGTAAGCAAAAGCCTCCAGTTGTTTTTCAGACTCTTTCCTTTTTGCTATATAAGCAGGAACTGAAGTATCTATATCTGGATTGTCTTTCAGATTTTTATACGCTAAACTTGGAGACAGTGCTGTTTGTAACTGTATTTCCCATTTTGACCTCCGATGTGGTTTTATTTTTTTGCGTTTTTTCTTTGCTTTAGCTTTCTCCTCTTCCTCTTTTTGCTCTTTCTCCTCCTTTTCTAATAAAGGAAGTACCTCTTCCTCCAAGACCTCTTTTGCTAGCAATTCTTTGTCTTCCTTCTCCGTCGTTTTAGGATCAACGATCGTATTCTCTACAGACTCCTTAAGCTCTATTTGGGATTGCAAAGGAATGGTTGAGTTTATCGTTTCACTCTCTGAGGTCGTTTGGAATGTACTTTTACTATTGATTATTTTTTCTACCTGAGGCAATGTTTCCTGATTTGTCTTTTCAGAAATTGTATTAATTGTTGTTCGGTTTTTAGAGGTCTTAGTCGAAGACGGTTGAGGTGATTTTGCGCTAGCTAAAAGCGACGATTGATATTCTTCTGGCTCCGTATTATTAGAGGGAGTCTCTTCTTGATCCGTAGCAATAGAAAATTCTTTTTCCTCCTTGTTAAGGGTGGTCTTATTTTGATTTTCGATTGGAGTCTCCCCTACTTTTGTTCCTAACCATTCAGAAGAAGTATTAGAACCAATGTTATAATAAAACAGACTAGAAAGGAGTACCAATCCTCCTCCTAAAAACCAGAAGATCAAGAAACGTCTTTTCTTCTTTTTCTTAAGCTTGGGTTCTATTGCCTCCCATATCTCATTGGTATTCAACTCTGGTTGGTGTTGATCAAACATTCTTTTGATATCTTTTTCTCTATTATTATTTTCCATTACAAATCAATTTCTTGTTTTTGAATAAGTTGCTGTAAGGACTGTCTCGCACGAGTCAGAAAAGTGCGGGAACTACTCTCTTTCACTTCTAGTATTTTTGCAATTTCCGCATGCGAATACCCATCAATGACAGATAGATTAAAAACCAAACTTTGATTTTGTGGCAACAAGTGTAATAGCTTTAAGATGTCCTGCACATTTAATTGGCTCTGTATTCTTGGTACAATAAGCAAATGGTGCGTATTGTCTACCATTGATTCCACTTCCAGTCCTTTCTTCCTTTTTTGGGCCAAAGCCCTATTAATAGTGATCCGTTTGGACCAAGCAAAAAAAGTAGCTTTATCCCTTGCCTGGCATTTATCCATATTATTGAAAATGTGGATTAAGGATTCTTGCAACAAGTCTTTTGCATCTTCATGGTTGTGCGTATATCTTCGACAAATATTGTATAAGAACGGAGAGAGGTGGTCGACCATCTCTCGCTGAGATCGTCGCTCTAACTCTTTACAACCTTTGATAAGTTTTTTCATTCTGATTAATTTCAAGCAGGTGGTCAAATCAATTTAACCAATTACAAAATAGTAAAAACGGGCGAGACCGAGAATAAAATGAAACGCTCTCCGTCTCGCCTTTGCTATACCTATTTCAACACTTTTCCTTTCCTATGGTGCCTTCCTGATTCTAAATTGTCCATCAAGAGTAATCGGTACTCCTCCTCCATCCGTATAATTCCCCACTATCGTTCCTTCGATGTATTCCCCGTCATCAACTGTAATGTCAACCGTAACATTTGGACTACTGGTATTGATAAAAGGTAAGTCTGGAAATGGAACCTCGTTCTCAACTCTTATAAACACATTGGATGTGTATTGCCCTGTCCCGCTATAATCTTTTAAATCTAAAGTAAATTTCCCCGCAGCACTCAAGCCTTCCAGTACCAGCCAGTTGGTGCTGGAATTGTCTTCAAAATACCATTGAGTTGGAGCCGTCCAGTAATTGAGGTTATTTATGGTAAGACCAAAAGAATCTGGCAATTCTTCGCAGGTGGGCTGGAGCCCTAAATCAATGTCCGCAAAATCATTAAAGTTATTGACGATGGTGCTATTGCGTTGTCTGTTGCTGTAGGCACTTATTTCTAAGTCAGGAAAATCCACACAATTAAAAGTCAAATCGGCAGCAAAGCCTCCGGCAGTAATCGGATAGATGCTAATGTTCCCCGGATAACGAACGGCAAGGTGACCATTGGCTACATCATTGCTTAGGCAGTGCATAATGGAGCCCATCACTTTGATCATAAATTGGTTAATCACATCGTCCAAATAGATATCGGCCAACTCAAAATCATTTGCATAGGGTCCTATGCTTTCAGTGTACACTGTATTGTCGCACAAATCTTTAATTGTGATCTGAAGTGGTGCCCCTTGAGGTACCGATCCACAAAAGTATCCCAGCGAATCTGTATAACCCCAGTAAATAAAATTGTTAGACAAGTCTTCGACAATGACCTGCACATAAGCCGCAAAGGTAGAATCACTATTGTAAATCTGACCCGATAGGCAAATGGCTGGAAGGTCAACATCGCAATTCCAAGAGCCAGTGTACGGAACGGAACAGTGATAACTATTGCCGACCTTATCACAGCTACCAGTCAATAACCATTCTTCTTCTTCCAAATTAAAAAACCAAAGTGGAATGACTCCAGGAGCATCATCCAATAATTCAGCAGGAATTGGAATTTCCAAATCGAATTTAGCATTATCATTTATTTCCAATGGCATTCCAGATTCACTTTCCAGTTCAATCATGACCATGCCATAAGTTTCCAAAGCCAGTGCTTCTCCATTCTCTCCACTTGCGTTCAAATCTCCTGGCATGATCGCGCCCAGGTTTTCATCAAGAGGATTTAAGTGGCGAGTATAAACGTTTACTGTTCCGTTATAAGCATTGTTGTTTTGATCTACAATACTGTTTGCAGGAATCGTGACTTTAACGCCTTGACTATTGGTAAAACTTCCACCGACACTCGATTGGATTAGCTCCGGGGTTTCTTTTTCCAACATGGTAAGTTGCACATAGGAGCCACCATCTGCTGTAAAATTAATATTGGAAGAAGCGGTAAAGAAACCGGTAGCGGTCGCTTTGATCAAAGAACCTGATTTTTTTACTTCTGCTTTTACTATATGGAAAACACCATTGGCATCGGTAAAAGCAATTTCGTTTTCAATTTGGAGTGCGACATTGGCCAAGGGGACTCCACCTTCATCGACCACCTTGCCACGGAGTGCACTTTCTATTAGCACTGTGGGAGGAGCTTCTTCTTTGTCTATGATAAGGCTGTCTATTTCTTTTCTACAGGAGAGAATGGAGAGTCCACATAATAGGACGAACCATAGCTTTATATTTTTCATTGTTTCAATTTTATAGATTAATAACAAAATAAAGAGAAACCCGGGTTTAAGTAATGCTCAGAAGTTGTTTTGAAATACCGATTAAAGTTTTTTTCTGTTAACATCCATTACTATTTTAAAACAACTTCTACTTATAAGATGCGTTTAGTGATGGATTCGCTACAAGGATTTGAAAATAAATACAAAATCGGCTATTCTTTGGGAGTGTTTGGGGGAATGGGGAACTCGGTAAGTGTTTTTGGTGAAAGGATTGATTGGGTTAAAGGAGGGGTGGTAGTGGCCAGAGGCCAAAAAAACGAACGGTTGGAATGCGGTAGCATTCACCGAGCTCCGCGGGGTATCTTAAGCACTACAATTTTCCGCTCCATTCTTCCTTACTTATGGCTAATAAATTTTCAGCAATCCATTCTCCTTTTTTCTTAAACCCTTTTTCTATATGCCTAATGAATTTCATTCCATTCTTCTTAAGTACTTTTTCACTTGATTTATTCCACATGGCATAACAAGCCACAATTCTTTGAGCTAATAGTTTCTCGAAACCAAATTTAATAATCACATTAAGTGACTCAGACATTACACCTTGATTTTGAACTTCTGGATGAGTCCAAAATCCCACATTCCAAATGTTTAACTCTTTAGTCTTTCTGATCGATATTCTTCCTAAGAATTTTGTTGTCCCCTTTTCTATAATCGTAAAAGCATAGCCCTCTCCTAGCTCCCATGCCTTATGATTTCTATGAAGTGCTTCGACCAATTCTTCTTCTTTTTCTGGAGGTTCCCATAACATTCCATCATTAAACCCTTTGTGTTTCGTTGCAGAAAACACCGATGGAATATCTTCTGAGTTTGGAATTCTTAATTCAAACCTCTTAGTCTTTAATCTATATGATTTTGGAATTTCTATTTTCATATTTTTTCTCAATTAGAATACTTATTCGTTTTTCAATTTATTTCAAGTCTAAGTATGAAGTTTTTCACTTTCTCCTACAAATTAAAACTTTCAAATCAACAAGCAAAACACTTTATCCAAACCTCAAAATACTGCCTTTCGTTCCTCTAATCCAGAAATACAAATATACTTCTTCGTTTCGATAAAGAGTAAGCTACAAGTCATCAAAGAGAGGAATTCTTGGCTTAGCACAAAACAAGGCTATAAAAAAACGCAGTAGGAACAATGCGCTCCTGCTGCGTTTTAAAACCGACCTGATTTGCTTACCACTACTTGGCAATCACTATTTTCTCTACAATCTTTAGATCTGTTTTTTCATCTTTTACCTCGAGAATAAAATTTGTTAAAATTGATGGAGGGGTGGTAGTGGCCAGAGGCCAAAAAACGAACGGTTGGAATGCGGTAGCATTCACCAAGCTCCGCGGGGTTTATTCTAGGGGAGTGAGCTTGGGCGAGCGGTCTCGCTCCAAAAAAAGAAATCCCGAATTTCAGTATAAACTAAAATTCGGGAACCCTCTCCTACAAACGTAGTATCTAAAACCTATCGCTTAAAAATCTTCTCCGTCAAAACCTTCCCTTCACTTACCAAGCCCAAAAAGTACATTCCTACCGGAAGGTCTTTTAGAGAATAATCCAACTTGATTAAACCAGATTGGGATTGGATAAATTCGGATTGGATGATTTGGCCGAGGGAAGAAAAAAGGATCACGTGAATGTCTTTGCCGGTTGGGCCTAGCAATTGAACAGAAACTCTATCGGTGGTTGGATTGGGATAAAGTCCGGTTGCAATAAAACTTGTAATCTCGCGAACAGGAAGAATCGATCCACGCTCTTCGACAAACTCCGCGGTACAATCCGGGAATACCCGATAGGTCCAGAAATGATTGTCCACACAATCTGTAGAATCACTACATTCCCAACTGTAGCGAAATGTAAATTGCAAATAATCTTCTGTTTCAAGGAAACTAATATCTTTTTCGGTAACTCCAGAAGTCTCTTCCAAGATGACCTCCGCTTCAACGACTCCTTCAATATCCTGAATGATTTTGAGGATAGCCAATAGGTTGAGGGCCCGCTCAGTAGTCAGGAAAAGTTCCAGGTAGACATTGGCATCATTAGTGAAGGATACAATTTCAGCGGCTTTTTTTAGGTCAAAACCAAAAGCGGAAAACAATTGATCCAATTGTTGATTGCCACTTTTTAGTTTTAATAAATTCTGGGTTTGATCTTGTTGCCACAAGAAAGCGGTATTGACGAGCAGGCGGATATTATGAGTTTCTACTTCTGTTTTGGTATGCACTTTATATTGCTCGACGATCTCCTCCCAATGCGGCAATTCTTGATCATTATAAATGACCATTAAAGCGGAAAACAAAGTGGAGATTTGTTCTTCTGGCAATTCAATATTCTCCAGACTACCTGGTTCTTTGGTATAAACGGAGCGGGCGATCAATTGCTCTGCATCTTGAAAATACAAAGCACTTATAGAATCCATTGCTTCGTCCTGGCAATCATACTGTGCCCAAATTCCATTCAGCGCACAAATTCCAAAAACTGCAAGCAACATAATCTTTTTCATGACTATCGTTTAAAGGGGTAATAAACTAAACCTAATTGGACATATTGATTGCTGTGGACTTCTCTAAATTGAAAGTGCTCATTATCAGAGAAATCGAGCAATCCTGAATTATAGTTGACAAAGAGTCCAAGCCTTTTCGTAGGATAAATCCCCATACCCACTTGTACTCCAAAATCCATTTTTTTCAAACCTTCTCTAACAAAGGTGCGTCGGGTTTCATCCAAAACTTCTTTGGAAGGTTTTTCACCATCCACTAATGTTGGAACTTCATCTTTAGCGCCCAATCGAATAGGACTCAAAAGATAAGCGGCATGCACTCCTGTGTGAATCCGAATTTTTTCATTGACCTTATAAGTCAATTGCAAAGGTACTTTGATATAATCCAAGATTTCTAACACGCCCGTCTCAACTGCATTTTCATAATAATCTTCCAGAACAAAATTCTCCGTACTATCCAAGTCAAAAGAATTGACCACATTCTGGTTATTTTTAGAAGCTTTGGATCGCTTATTTAAATGGTGCCAGGCCACTCCCGACTGAATAGCAAATCGATTGTCCAATTGTCGTTCGATCAGCGCACCAATGGAATAACTATTGCTAAATTCTTTGGTTCCATTATCGCGAATAAAAGATGCTTCGACTGCCAAACGCCATTTTTTATTTACGGGCTTGAAAAAGGAAGGGCTTATTTCCGCATCTGTTTCTTTGAAGGATTCAATAGGGTTTAAGGAAGCCAATAATTCTAAAGGTTCGATTGAAGTACGATCGCTGACAAGCGGGAAGGAAGAAAGGTTTTGCTCTGGCAAAAAAGCTTCAGTTGGAGCCAATTGATCTCCGCCTTTTGCTTTTTCCTGGACACTCAATATTGGCACAAGGTTTTGTTGGAGCCTTGGAACAACCGTTTTTTGAATTTGCAAGGAAGTACCAGAATGATCCACCCAACCGAATTGGATATTGGACTTTTGGGTCGCGGAAGCATTTATGTCTGATGCTTGCTGATTCCTAGCTACTGGAGAATTTGCTTCCAATTCCTCTGCTGTGGGATTTGGAGCGGGCTTGTCTTTATTTGTTGGAGTAGAAGTATTTAATGTAGATTTATTTTCAAATTCTGATGTTTTTATTTCTGCAATAGTGGAAGGATCGGTGGTCGCTGATTCGAAGAGCATCGCTCTTGGCGCTTCCTCTTTTGGCGGTTGTGGTTCTGGACCTTGGTAGTACCAATACATCCAGGCGGCCCCTGCGCCAAAGCTGATCAACAATAGCAATAGCATTAGAGGAATCCGACGATTCGGATGCTCCTTTTGCACTACCGGATTGGGATTTACCGGCATTTCCTGATCCAACATATGCTTCATCGAATCCCATGCCTGGGAGACGAATTCATCATCTATTTCTCGATTATTTCTTTCCTTACCCTGCATAGAGTTGAAAATTATTGTTTTCCTGAATTAATTCTTTCAATTGTTTTCTTGCAGCACTCAAGTGCCATTTGGAGGTGCCAATACTAATGGCTACCATTTTCGATATTTCTACATGTGTAAATCCTTCGATGGCATAAAGCCTAAATACCTGCTGCGTAGCTGGCGGCAATAGTTTTACCATTTTCATAATATCTTCTGCGTACACGTTGGTCAAAGCTTCTGGCTTCGCCGTTTTTTCATAATCTTCAAAAACCAAAAACTGTAAATACTTGGAATTGGATTTGAAGTAATCAGACAAACTATGATAGATCAGCTTTCTAATCCATCCTTCAAAAGAACCTTTGTGGGCATAAGACCCCAATTTTGTAAAGACTCTTAAAAAACCCGTATTCACGATTTCCATGGCTTTTTCGCGGTCATTGGTGTAGCGAAGGCACATTTTCATCATGGTTGGAAAATACTTCCGAAACAGCAATTCCTGACTGTACCTGTCGTTTTGCAGGCAGCCAGCGATCAGCTCTTCATCTGTAAAATTCCGTTTAGGGTTCTCCATAAATTCCAGTCCGTAGATTTTTTGCTTGCTCTTGATAGGAAAAATAAATAAAATCGAGATCAGTGATCTGCGATTTTAATTTATCAGTGTAGTTTTCAAAATAAATTACTGCTGTTGGTTCCCTTTGAAAGGAAAAAACATCGAACTTATTTTCGTCCATTACTTAATATACGTGAAATGTAAGGTTTCCCGTATATTTTCCTAGCTATTTTCAGGTTTTGAAGCGTAATTAACAAAAGTGTCTTTGCACTTTCAGCGAAATCGGTAACTACTTGGGAAGGCCTCTTGTTCCTAAAAATGCTTGCTTTTTTTAGTTTTTAACAGCTCAATTTGTTGTTTAGCTCTGTCCACACCACTTTCTAATGTGCCCGGTAGAAGTGGTGTGCTTGTATTAGGTAAGACCGACTGGAATGCCAAAAGGGTTGGGTCGCAAGGCAAAATTTCTTCTTTTGCCTCCAAAAGAACCTGTTTATTGGGCTAAATGGGGATTATTTTTGTTTTGAGCGGGACGTTTAGGAGAGGTTTTGAGCCAAGCGAGCTAAACCGACGAAGGAGGTTCATGAACGGAGTGAACTAAACCGACGAAGGAGCTTCATGAACAGAGTGAACTAAACCGACGAAGGAGCTTCACCAGCGAAGCAAGCTAAACTCCCTCCATTATCAATCCATCATTCTCTAATTTTTCGTCTGATACAAAATTACTGGTTTCTTTTTCTCCGTTTCTTCCATGAGAATCCCATACTTTTTGTCTAGGATAAAAATCAGATTATCCAGGTCATTGCGCGGCAATTGGAGATCACTGAGGTAGTATTCCATCGATTGTTCCATACCTTCTTCTAATTGGGGTTTGTAATTGCTCCAATCATTTTGTTCAAAAAGCAAATCATAACCATGCATGCGAAGATTGACTAAAAGCTTGGGATCGGGAGGAAGGAGAAAATGCCGAATGATGGTATCCCGATTATTGTAGTTAAATTCATGCTTAATAGAATAACCATCTTTGGTATCCACCACAGAAAAGTTATCCAGTTCCTTTATTCTGTCCAGGCGATAAGTGCATTTATACACCGCTTGGTTGACCGTTTTTTTCTCGATTCCTAATTTATTTAAAAAGACTTCCTCCACTCTTCTTCTAAACTCCTCTTCTTCTATTTCGTCTAGAGCTAAATTTTCAGCAGCTATCTCCACATTTTGTCCATAATAGCCGAGTTGAAAAAATAGGGTTTCTTCTTTTTCTTTATTGAGTTTTACGCTTCTTTCTCCCGTTCTAATGCCCCCGTAATGCAAATATTCCAAAGCCTTATTTCTTCCTACTCCTGCTCCAATATACACTTCTTCATAATTGGTTGTAATCGGTCGGTCTTCTTTGGAAGAAGGGTTTCGTCCTAAAAAACGAAGCTCTACTTTTATAAATTCATCCTTATAATGGTAAATTTCATAATCCTCAAACTTGATCGCCTTTTCCTCCTGGAAGGATTTGAGACTATAAGCTTTTCCTTTATAGTCGCCATAGGCTGGTTTCAATTCAATGGCATATTCATCGGCCAGGTATTCCACAAAAGCTTCAAAAGGATAGTCTAAAGGAAATTTCATTTTTTGAAAACGATAATTGCCCAGCCAAATCGGATGATAGCCTTTTTCATAAGCTACCGTAATTCTTTTGTAGTAGCGGTTTTCAATAAAGGAAAGAATATCCATTATTCGGGCATCTTCTAAAAGGAGCGTTTGGCCTTTTATTTTTTTAGTACAACTATAGGCATCGAGTTCTTGATCAAATTTCAGCGCATTCTTTTTTTCTAAGCTAGTCGTATTTATTTCCCAACGGAAAGATCCGACATTACAAGGTATTTCTTTAAGGTCTAAAAATTTTAAAAGCAATTCTTTACACCCTTTTTTAAAAGCTTCCTTAGTCCTTTTCTCCTTCCCTTCTTTTTTAATTTCCGTAGCATAAATGGACCAGTTTTTTTTATTCAATATAGCATCTAGTTCTAGCACATTAAAAAAAGTCAATGTTCTATCTACCCGCTTTTTTTTCTGGATCCTTGAATTTTTCAATGTTCCGTCAAGCAAATCGAGAACTTCACTCACGGGAATTCTTTGAAAAGCAAAGAAACAATCAAAGCCTTTATCGAAATCCCAAAAAATTCCTTGCGCTCTTTTGGGGCTATAATCGGCCTTCTGAACCACAAGTCTCATTTTTATAGAATCATTTTGAAGGAAAAACTCCTTTTCTTGCGAAAAGTCCACTTGTGCGTGAGCAGGTGCCAGGAAAAATAAAAGAACAAAACAAAGTCCTGCGGGTAATGCATACTTTAAAAGCATCGTCAGTTTTTTAATAATGAGAATTCGTTTTTTTTTAAATATACTAATTCTTTAATATCTCATCGCTAAATTTCTTTGTTCCGCACTTTTACTTTGACAAACGTCCTTTATTTAACATTTGGTCACTCAAAAAGTAGACAAGTAATCTCTTTTATTTCATTGATTTTTAAGGTATAAGTTAATAGTGTGACTTAGTACAATCGGTACTCGTTTATCGCTGAACTTAATTTTTTGCTTCCAAAAAAATTCTATCTTCGCAATTCTTCAGAAAATCATTTGCACAACAAAGTATTGTTTCAAAAGACACTTACAAAATGCAATTACAAAAACTTCAGGCTGAGATCAAGTTGTACAAAAAACAACTAAAGGCACAGCGTTTTTATGAGCAGGCTTACAAATGGGAAATCCTGAAAAACTTCCAGGACAACTGGGATCTGGATGCCCCTGATCTGGCAGCTATGTATGATGCGTCTTTGGAAAGTACGCATACTCGAAGATGGTGGAATGGAGAAAATTTTCAAGCCAAGGAAATGATGATTCATTTTCTAAAAGCTTCGCCTGATTTTGGACGACGTATGTTTGCGGATTTGTTTAATGAAGAAAAGGACATCGAAGGGCGAATATCGCGTTTTCAGTTTGCCTGTGATGTATTATTGGAAGAACACAAAGTAGCTTATCCACTCACGATCGACAACAATCATTTTCATTCCGACAACCATATGATTTCGCTCTACCTTGGATTGCAAATGCCGCAGCACTATACCGTGATTTTCTATCCGGATTTTGCCAGAGCCATGGAAAGAATTGGGATGCTCAAAATTCCAGCAGCTTTTGATTTTTCCCGCTTTTTTAAAATCTGTCGAACGCTTTATACTTTCTTGTCCAAGGAAGAAGGTTTATTGGAAATACACCACTCGAAGTTGGATTTGCAAAAGCATTACCTGGCGAAAAACCTTTGGTTGGCGCAAGATTTTTATGCTTTTTTGGCGAGAGATTGAGCGCACTTAGAATCAACGTACAATCATCGTATCTCTACGAATCCCACACACACTAAAAAAGCCCAATCCGCCATTGCTAATATTGGTCGGTACCGAGCTGGAAGCCTCATCAAATACACCACCCTGCCATTCCGTTTCCATTACAACCGCTCGCAGAAAAGCACCAAATGCTTCATCCAATCCATATTTGGTTTCTATCAATAAGGTACCTTTTGGGAAAAGTACTCTCTCTTTTCCGGGAGGCACCAATTCATTGATATCAACGGTATTAAAAGTATAAAAAAACATTTTTGCCTGACGTGTAGAATCAGAAGCTAAAGGAATCCCCCAATCCAAATCAATCTCATACATGGCTTGTTCTATCGGATGGTATCGTGGTCCTACCGAGACGATTTCTAAGCTATCCGTATCTCTTATTTCTCTAAACTTTATTTCCTCGAAAGGAAAAACTTTCGACAATCGACTTGTAGCTGTATACCGCTCCCCTTCCCATAAAACATCCAAGCGATAAGTCGTATTTTTTTCTGCCCCAAAAGGAATTGCACTACGGTACAAACCTGGACTCGCCAATTCGAATAAAAAAGTATCGCGAATACTCAACACCCGAACTTTGGCATCCGTCACTTGAACCACCGGTTCATTCATATCGGAAGTACTCAAAGACAGGTGAACTTCTTGATTGGTAATTTCATTGGTAATAATGGCATCTACGGCTAATTTACTGATCGTTTGGCCATCCAATTCCCAATTTACCGCTTCCTCACAAGCAAAGGTGGTCAACAGTAAAAGAAGTCCTACGATCCAGAAAAAAAGAGGTTTAGTCCTCATGATATTATAATTTAAACTTGTAAGACAAAGAAGGAAAAAAGCGGATCAAATCCGTTTGCGTTGCTATGAATTCTTGATCAGGAATATAATTGGCAGGAATAACAGTACCATTGTTTTCATCCTGAATTTTTAGAAAATCTACGGTGACGATATTTTTATGTGCGCCAGCATTGTAAACAGAAAAAGTCAGATCATGTTGGTAGCGGCTTTCTGGATTTTTATTGAGGGTAAATTTGAGCGCAAAGTCGAAGCGACGATAAGCGGGTAATCGGTCGTTATTTTTTTCGGCAAAAATGGGAACCCTTTTCCCCTGATATTCATAAAATCCGGTCGGAGAAGAAAAAGCCGAACCCGTATAAGCCGTCCAATAAGCAGAAAGCAAAATGCGTCGGCTAATTTGGAAATTGAGCATCAGGGAAAAATCATGGGGTCGATCCTGAAACGCGGAATACCTTCTTCCCTCATTGACGTCGTCTGTTTGAGCTAAGGCTCTGGACCAGGTGTAATTGACCCATCCATTGACTCGGCCAAATTTTTTCTTTAGAGAAAATTCCAGCCCATAAGTTTGTAATTGACCGATGCGCAACTCTCCTTCCAGCAAAGGATTCAAAAGCGTATTCGCATGTGGTTTATAATCGATTTGATTGTCTAGTTTTTTGTAATAGGCGGCCAGGCTAAGTTCCACTTTGGGTTTGGGAAAATACTTTAGATAATCCAAAGACCACTGAAAAGCTTTTTGCGGTTTTAGATTGGGACTGGAAGGCAACCAAACTTCCAAGGAAGTAAAAGGCGATACCGAATTAGTGATCAATTGCATGTACTGATGATACCTGCCAAAGCTCAACTTTAGATAGGCATTTTCTTCCAGAACATATTTTATACTAAGTCTTGGATCTGGATTGGTATACTCTTGATAAATGACGTCAACTGCAGCATTGAGGGTATCACTTACTTGATACAATTCATCAAATTCGTAAAAGGTTGCAGGGCCTCTATTCCCCCAGGAAGACCAACGCAATCCTGCACTCCCTTTCCACTTGTCCGAAAAATCATAGTCGCCTTGGTAATACAGAACTCTTTTCCTAGAAAAATAAGTAGAGATGGAAGGAAAAACATTGAATTCTAATTCCGTAGAAATTACTCCCGGGTTGAAATAATAATTTTGTAATTCCAAACCAAATCTGGATTTAAAAACCGGACTGGTGTAATGGGTAAAGTCGGTCTTTAAGCTGACGGTTCCAACCCCTGAAGTCCAGGAATTTTGAGAGAACGCCAAATTGTATTGGTAATTGCCGACATAGACAATGGTATTAGAAAAAAGCTTAGGTCCAAAGATGTGATTCCAACGAAGAGTGGTTGCAACATTCCCCCAACTAATTCGCGTAGCGCCAACCCCATTATTTGCGCCACTAGGGTTAGAAAAATCATCGACACTATTGATGAGCGTCAGAAAAAGGCGATTTTTATTATTCAAACGATGGTTCCATTTAAAACTAAAATCTCCAAATTCCAGGTTCCAGCCGGGATTGGTTTTTTTGTAAAGCCAGCCAAAATTAGACTTGCGAAAAGAGACAAAAACAGAGCCTCTCTTCTTCACGATTGGCCCTTCCAAAGAGAAGCGATTGATCAGTGGATTTAAGGCACCATTGAATTCCCACTTGTTTAGGTTTCCATCTTTGGTGCGGATATCCACGATGGAAGAAAGTCGGTCGCCCAAGGAAGTAGGAATATCACTTTTATACACCTTAATGCTCTTGGTAAAATCAGGAATGACCATCGAATAAAAACCAAATAAATGAGAAGGATTGTAAATCGGTGCATCATCAATGATGATCAGGTTTTGATCCTTCTCCCCTCCCCTTGTATAAAAAAAAGCAGAACCATCGCTGTGCATTTTTACACCAGGCAAAGCTTGTAATCCTTTTATCAAACCGGACTCTCCGCCAAACTCTGGCATCTGTTCCAAATCCGATGGATTCATTTCCATTTCTCCCAAATCCCTATTCATCCCAATGCTCTGAAAAGGCAGTTGAACAATCACCGCGGGCAACTCCAGACTAGTAGTCATCAAAGACAAATCTTTTTGAGTATCTGATGTTATTTCCAAAGGAATATTGGCCGTATCAAAGCCCACATAAGAATAAGACAAGGTGCAGGCTCCTTTGGGCAAACGCAAGGAATAATAACCAAAGGCATTGGTGACGGTTCCCGTGGTCGTTCCACCAACAGCAACCGTAGCGCCGATCAGACTTTCACCAGAGGTTTCATCGCTGAGAAAACCGCTAATCGTAAAAAAGTCTTTTTCTTTTTGCAGCAGAGAAGAATTCTTCTTTAGTCGGTTCAATACAATCTGGTTTTCAATCAAAGTATAGCTAAAAGGAACCTGGGTGACCAATTGATCTAAGGTTTGAAATAAGGTGGCATTTTTAACGGAAAAAGAAAGGACCTTTTTGGTATCAATATTTTTGGAATTGAAAGAAAAATCTAATCCGGTTTGACGAGTGATTTCGGTAAACAATTGGCCTACCGAAATCGCAGACTCATCAATATTAAGCAGCGGAAGGGTGTCCACATCTTGTGCTGGCAAGTTTGGTAAAAAGGAAGATAGAAACAGAAAGAACAAAAGGGTATTCCGCATTTCTGGTTTTTTCTTTTGAGGTTTTTTTGGAAAAAAATGAAGGATTTCGATTTGCAGTTTACAGAAGATGGTATGTGATATTCAAAACCACAGGCCGTAAACCCTGCACGACAAAACCTACTCACATCCCTGGCCAGAGAAAATTATTTGATCCCCTTCTTTTCGAGATTTTATATCCAAGGTTTTTTCCAGGATTCGAACGACAGCATCCAGGGTTTTGTCTTTATAAGTTGCTGTTACTTTGCAAGTATTCAAAGCTGGGTTATCCAATTTGATGGAGGCATGAAAATGGCGATTTAAAACAAAGATAACGTCTTTAAAATCACTCTCTTCAAAAGCTAAACGATTGCTTTTCCAGCCAATAAAATTATCATCCTTGTTTTCTTTTCGGATCAACTGCCCTCTTGTTTTTTGAAAAACTCCGGTCTCATTGGCTTTGAGTATCACTTCCTCTCCTCCAGCTCTAAAAGCAACAGAACCCGATTTTACAATCACTTGAATTTCCTTTTGCTCAGTTCTGGAATCAATGTAAAAAGACGTTCCCAGGACTTCTATTTCGCTGTTCTGAGTACGGATAATAAAAGGGTGTTCGGTATCGCGAGCGACATCAAAAAAAGCATCTCCCTTTAGAGTGACGTTCCGCACGGGACCGTCCATTTGGGCATCATAGCTAAGCGAAGCAAATTGATTGAGAGAAACGGTACTGCCATCCGGCAATTCTTGTTCGATCACTTTATTTTTTGCCAAAATTTCTATTGGCCCAGTTCCTCCCGAGCTTCTAAAAACCCAAATTGAAGCCACAGTCAAGAGCGCAATAGCCGCAGCTATTTTGAGGATAAAACTGCTTCTACTCTGTTTTCTAGTCGCCAGATCAATGCGTTTTGCTTCGGGGAATAATTGGGCAGAAGTGGCCGCCCATTCCTTTTCTACATCAATATTTTGGCTATTTTTCTCCATCCCGGAAAGCATCCAAGCCTCTTTAAAAGCTTTAAATTGCGCTTGATTCGCTGGATCTGCCAATACCCACGTTTCCAGTTGACGAACTTCCTCGTCGCTGGCGTTCCCACTCAAGTATTTGGAGAGGAGGTCGAAATCGTCGATTGGTGGTGTAAATTTTGACATTTTAAACGAACTGATATTTTTTTAGCATTGAAAATGCTTGATTTAGCTATAATACACTTGTTTAGGGTTTTACCCTTAG
>CALLVY010000405.1 GCA_938015925.1 uncultured Saprospiraceae bacterium | reverse complement strand
CTGGACTAATCTGGTAGTCATACTTCTGACTCTTCTATCCTATCTTTCTCCCTATATCAATCCGGAGCATTTTTGGCCCATTACCTTTTTTGGGATGGCTTATCCCTGGCTTTTATTGTGCAATATCCTTTTTATCTTTTTCTGGCTTTTTAGAAAAAATCGCTATTTCCTTTTTTCTTTCTTTTGTATCCTGACGGGATGGAACCATTTGAGCACCTTTGTTGGTTGGAATAGTTAAGAAGGAGGAAGTGCAGTACAGGAAGACATTCATTTGCTCAGCTATAATATAAAAGGAGGAAAAGATTTTTACGAGCAACTTGAGAAGAAACATTTGGGGAATGATGATTTGCTCAAATTCTTCTATAGCGATCGACCCAATACTTATCTCTGTTTTCAAGAAGTACTCAATTTACCAACGGGCTTATTAGCAGAAAAAGGATTTAAATATTTCCACAAATTGCCTTATACCGGAACGGCCATTTTTTCCAAAACGCCTTTCCTCAAAAAAGGAGGAACCCGGTTTAATAAAACTTCTAACGCCTATGTTTGGGTGGATGTAAAAATTCAGAATCAAATAGTACGAATATTCAACATCCACCTCCAGTCCAACCGAGTCAGTGGTGAAACGGATAAAGTGATTCAAGAAGGAGATCTGCAAGAAAAAGAAACCTGGAAAAATATAAGAACGGTGATCAGTAAAGTTAGAAAAGCCACTACCTCAAGATCTCAACAAGCCAGAATTATGGCCCAAAAGATCAAAGAAAGCCCCTATCCGGTGATCATTTGTGGCGATTTTAATGATACGCCACAGTCTTACACCTACCGAATCGTAGGAGATGGATTAAAGGATACTTTTAAAGAGAAAGGACGCGGTTTTGGCACTACTTATGCCGGACTAATACCTGCACTAAGGATCGATTATATTTTTGTAGATCCTCGCATAAAGGTGCTGGACAATAATATTCCCAGAGTACCTTTTTCCGACCATTATCCAGTGATTTCTCGATTAGAACTCACGACCAAATAATTTGCGTTAAAACAAATCATTCATTTGCTCTCATACTTATTTCTAAATTATTGTAATTTTGCCGCATGAATAAGGAATTGACCGTACAGAACAGCCTCAGTAGGAAAAAAGAAATTTTTAAACCGATCCATGAAGGGCACATTGGCATGTATGTCTGTGGACCTACCGTCTATAATGATGTACACCTCGGGAATTGCCGAACCTTTGTAAGTTTTGATGTCATCTATCGCTATTTGGTATTTTTGGGGTATAAAGTTCGATATGTCCGAAACATTACGGACGTAGGGCACCTCGTAGATGATGCAGATACGGGAGAAGATAAAATTTCCAAAAGGGCACGTTTGGAAAAGCTGGAGCCAATGGAAATTGTACAAAAATATACATTGGGTTTCCATGAAATGATGCGGGTCTTTAATACAAAATCTCCTGATATCGAGCCGCGTGCTTCTGGTCATATTCTCGAGCAAATAGAAATGGTACAAGCGATCTTAGACAATGGATTGGCTTATGAAAAAAATGGTTCTGTTTATTTTGACACCGTCAAATTTGCCAAGGAGCAAGAAGTCTATGGACAACTTTCCGGAAGAAAAATAGATGAGTTAATGGTGGAAACCAGAGACTTGAAAAACCAGGCAGAGAAAAACAATCCTGCTGATTTTGCGATTTGGATGAAAGCTTCTCCAGAACACATCATGCGTTGGAAATCGCCTTGGTCAGAAGGTTTTCCCGGATGGCATCTCGAATGTTCTGCCATGAGTACCAAATACCTGGGAACTACTTTTGATATCCACGGAGGAGGTAATGATTTGAAATTCCCACATCACGAAAATGAAGTGGCTCAAAATTATGGCGCTTGTAAATGTGCACCAGCCAACTATTGGTTACACACCAATATGCTTTTGATGAATGGTAAAAAAATGTCGAAAAGTGATAATAACTCCATCACCCCAAAACAGCTTTTTACTGGCGATAGCGAACACATTTCCAAAAGCTATACACCAATGGCACTCCGCTTTTTTATGTTGCAATCCCATTATTCCAGTACCCTCGATCTAACGGATGATGCCTTACTCGCAGCAGAAAAAGGTTACCGTCGCATGATGGAAGGCAACAAAACATTACTCGGACTCCAACATTCCGGGAAAGGAAATGCTTCCGATCACGACAAAGAAATTAATCAACTCATCGATCAGGCGCACGAGCACATGAACGATGATTTCAATACACCAATGGCCATGGCCCGACTTTTCGAATTGATCAGTAAAATCAATAGTTTCAAAGGCGGACAAATTAGTATTGATGAAATTACCGCCGCCACTTTTGAGCGCATGCAGACCACCTTCAAGGATTTTATCTTTGATATTTTCGGATTAAAAGACGAGATGGATGCAGGCGATCAAAATGAAGCACTGGATGGTTTGATGCAATTGGTGATCGACCTCCGCCAAAGTTCCAGAGAAAATAAAGACTGGGGCACTTCCGATAAAATCCGAGACACCTTGAAAGCTTTGAAAATCCAACTCAAAGATGGAAAAGATGGAACGGAATGGAGTATGGAATAAATACTTTTAAAACCCACCTAATACTTTAAATCATTAGGTGGGTTTCTTATAAGCAGGTGCTCAAAATTGGGTTACCAATAAATTAGTTCGTACATCTTGAACCTCCGTTGTCGGTTTGAGATGAATTTTGTTTTTAGCCGAGGCATGAACGAGCAAGGCTCGTGAACCGCAAAGCGGACGGGTGGCTCAAGGCGATGCCTAGCATCGGCGAGGCTTTTTAACGATGGATAAGAAT
>CALLVY010000404.1 GCA_938015925.1 uncultured Saprospiraceae bacterium | reverse complement strand
AAATATTAAAGCGACTTAATTACACTCCGTGGTGTAAGTATAAGTATGCAATTGTAGTTCTCCCCATTTTGGTTCGTGCCCTTGCTGCTTGTTCATATTGACCAAACCTTCGCAATCGCCAAACAATGCTTTGAACTGCTCCGTGTAATCTTTCATCTTTACTCGATTAGCGGTAGCCTTTCCTTTTTTAATGTAGTAAGATTTTGTCGCACCACCAATTACGGTAACACCACCAATACCCGCACCCATCGTTTCAGATGCAAAAGGATCATGGTAAATTTTGATTTTGCTGCCAAAATGCGGATTGAGTAACATGAGCAACAAGGTCTTTTTCTTTTTCTTGATCATCACATCAGATTTTTCAAAATAAGCATAGCCTTTTTGAATGATATCAGATTTTACTTCTTTGTCATCCCATTGCTGCGCATCCGATACAAAATCCATTGCATTTCTAACTTTGTCCCAACCACTTTGTGGCAAGTACATCGATTTAATATCAGCAGGATCAATTTTCATGACTTTACCAGCCTCTGTTTTTAGTTTTATTTCCTCGATCAAGCCTTTTTTGCGATCCAGGTCTTTGATATAACCCGTGATTTCTTTTCCATCATTTAAGGTGATGTAAGAAATTTTCTTGTGAGAAAAAGAGGTGGAAGAGGAAAGCAATTGATATTGTTCTTGAGCGCTTGCTACCGTGAAGCTTGCAAAAACAACAAAAGCCATTAAGACAGTTTTTAAAGTATTCATTATTTATTTTGTTGAGATGAAAAAATACCAGGCTTGTTCTGAAGGAGGAAGATCTATTCAATCTCTTCTTTCGGAACAAACGTTGAGTTTCTACAGCCCGGAATTCTTTTGCGAATATCCAAAGATAATTCCTTTTTGCCAAATCGAAGGACAATTGAAGAATTTGTAGGAAAACCTGGCGTCAGAGGAAGGTAGGAAAGGACTAATAGGATAAGAAAATAGGCTTTATTGGAGGAATTTTAACAATTGGGAAAGAGAGAAACCTTGGTTTAGATACGTAATTAAATTGTTCATTGATGGTGTACTAAAGAATTGGAAGAAAATAGGTGAAAAAAACGGGAATTTAACCTTTCTACAGATCAGCCCCAGAATAAAACAATCCACGGTTAATCTTGCATGCAGGCTATTAAAAAGGGGAGAAAAGTAGTAATTATAGAATATCTAGCTTTTTTAGCTATTTAAGGAAGCTACCACAGCCGACACTTTACAATATTTTAATGCGTGTATTCATAGAAAATCTCTGTTTTTGTGTTATTTTTGCAGGAATTCCAATCTTTCTTATTACTGGAATTCCAACCATAACGAAGACCATAGAAAACAAGTCTTAAATTTCCATTTGTTATTTTAAACTTACAAATCCCTTTAAATATGAAAAAAAGTCTACTTTTTTTAAGTTTCTTTATCTTTTCGGCTGGCCTGATGGCTCAGTGCAGCGATCTTTTTATTTCTGAATATGTAGAAGGATACGCTAGTAATAAAGCACTCGAAATTTACAACCCTACTGGTTCTGCGATTCAATTGTCAGATTATTCCCTAGCTCGATTTAGCAATGGAAGTACTTCTGCCGGTTCTGCAAAAATCATTCAATTGCCAACTCAAATGTTGGCTTCCTATGAAACTTTTGTAGTAGCATTGGACAAAAGAGATACCACGCTTTGGAATTCTCAATTAGACAAACCAATTTGGAATGGCTATATCTTAATTGATACGCTTTTTGATATCGTCAGTGGTTTACCTCAAATTGATTCTTTAACCGGAGAAGTCCTAATGGGCCCTCAATACCTTGATGGTAATGCGCTTTTTGGTGATGAATACAATGAAAAATATGACTTAGAGTGTAAAGGTGATGCTTTCCTTTGTCCAGTATACAATGACAACAACGTGATGTACTTCAATGGCAATGATGCTATTGCGCTTATCAAAGGAACCACCTTAGCTGGTGATGCTTCAAACCTCATTGATGTAATTGGAGTAATTGGAGAAGATCCTGATAAATGGACTGAGCCACAACCAGGTTGGGTCGATGTAAATGGTGGTTGGTTGACTTATGATAAAACCTTAGTGCGCCACGCCAATGTAGCAGGTGGAAGAAAAGAGCTAAGCGATGTTGTTTTCAATAGCGGTGGGACCTTCTTAGGAGAAGAGTGGGACGTATTTCGCAAAAATGATTTCTCGCACTTAGGTATCCACCGAAGTGTTTGTGCTACTGGCACGCAATACGATTTGTACAGCTGTTCTTTAGGACCATTGGTTTCTAACTACGAAATCAACCAAATTGGATTCCGTATGTATCCCAATCCAAATGGCATTGGTACTTTGACCATCGAAGCAGAGGAGCAAATCCAAATCGTTGAAGTCTATAATGTATTTGGACAAAGAATGTCTGTTACTCAAATTGATGGTGCTGAAAAAGTTGAAATCAATACCAATGAATTGATAAAAGGTATGTACCTCGTTAATTTGTTTTTTGATGGCAA
>CALLVY010000403.1 GCA_938015925.1 uncultured Saprospiraceae bacterium | reverse complement strand
TATTGAATAAGGAATTTTTAATTTTGAATAATGATTTTTGACGAAAAATCGCGATTTTATAGGGAAATCAAAGAAGAGATTAAACTGAATCATAGCATTGACCGCTCCAATCGATATTCGATATGGAATATTTCCTCTTCCATTTTTTTCCTGAACACTCCTAACTTCTGATACTTAACACACCATAAATTAAATAAATAATACACACAATGGCAGCTCGTCTTACCACTTTATCAAAATTCTTAATCACCCTGCTAATCGTCGCAGGGATTTTCTTTGCAGGACGATATTTCCTAAAAGAAACAGAAGCTGGTCGTCAAATTCAGGACGCCGCAGCCGAACAAACCAACGGAAACACTGGGACTAGTTCCAGTTCTAACTCCAACTCCAGTTCTAGTTCCAATGATCCAGATGTGATCAAAGTTGGAGTAGTGACCTGGGGAGGATACGCAGGCGGACAATATTTTAACGAAGGTTTTGAAGCCTCTACCAAATCGCGTTTTTACAAAGATTATGGTTTCAAAGTAGAGTTTCAAGTACTAGATGATTTTGAAGCTTCCAGAAATGCTTTTAAAGCAGATGAGGTCAATTTACTTTGGACTACTATTGATGCTTTCCCAACGGAAGTACAAGGTCTTTCTGATTTTGATCCAGTGATCGTTTGGCAAGCCGATTGGTCGCGTGGGGGAGATGCCATCGTTTCTCGAAGAGGAATCAATCAGGTATCTGATCTTAAAGGAAAATCTATTGCGGTAGCAGAGATGACGCCTTCTCACTCTTTCTTGATCTGGTTACTAGATGCAGGTGGTTTGAGTACTTCTGATGTGAAAATTGTTCCTCAGTCCAATGCTATTGATGCAGCCGAAGTTTTTAAAAGCGGTAGAGTAGATGCAGCAGTCGTTTGGAGTCCAGATGATATCCTTTGTGTCAAAGCAGTTCCTGGTTCTCGAATTCTCGAAAGCTCTCGATCAGCGTCTTCGATTATCGCGGATGCTTTTGTGGCAAAACGATCTTTTGTCGATAAGAACCAAAAGCGCATGCAACAATTGTATGAAGGTTGGATGAAAGGAGCCGCAGAAATTAATTCCAATGCCGGTAATCTGGAAAAAGCTTCTAGAATTTTGGCAGAAGAATTTACCGAAAGGGGAACGGCATTGACCACCGAAGAAGCGAAAGAAATGATCGGCAACGTTCGTTTGACTACGCATGGTGATAACCAAAACTTTTTTGGCCTAAACAGCAATTTCAAAGGAGTGACTGGAAATAGCCTCTATTCTCGGATGTCCAATTCTTATACCGAACTCGGATACATCGAAGGTCGGGTACCTGCATGGCGTCAGATTGTATACAACAAGCTAGTGAGCAATGCCAATCTTACTGGAGCCGCTCATGCCGCAGAAGCGACCAAAAAGTATGCTAAAGCTACTAAGGCTGATGAGAAAAAAGAAGCCATTGCTTCCAAGCCCGTTAGTATTAGTTTCCGAACAGGAGAATACCAATTGGACGACAATGCCAAGTACATCATCGACAAAGAATTTGTAGAAATTGCCAAAGCCTTTAATTCCAGAATTCGAATTGAAGGAAATACAGATGCTACGGGTAGTCGCGACACCAACGTCCGTCTTTCCAAGCAAAGAGCAAAATCTGTAGCCGACTATTTGATCAATACACATGGCATGCCTTCCAACCGTTTTATCGTAGTTGGAAATGGTCCTGACAAACCTGTTGCCAATAATAATACCGATGCTGGCCGTGCAAAAAATCGCCGGACTGATTTCGAATTGGTAAGAGATTAATCAAAAATAGAAGCATCAAAAGAAATTCCTTTTGGTGCTTCTGTTTTTTACATGTCGTCACACATTGTCCTAAGGGACGGAAAAAAAATTCTGAATCAGTTTCCGTCAAACTAATAAACAGCAATACATGTCATTATTCAAACTTAGAGGAAAGTTAAGCGATCGACAAAGCTTGGTATTGGGGATCGCAGGTTTTGTTCTATTTGTTGTTTTTTGGTGGATACTCTCAGAAGTGTTTGCTATTCAAAAACCAATCATAGAAGGATACACCACCGAATTGCCTTCTTCTTTAAGCACCGATTCTTTAGACATTGCCAAACGAGATTCGATCTTACAAGTCGACTCGATAAAATTTGCCAATGCAACCGAATATGAAAAGGTATATCCTTTATTACCTCCTCCTCTAAAAGTAGTTCGCTCCTTTCCCGATCTTTTCCAAAAAGATGAATTGGTCACCAATACGATTCGCTCGGTTTGGCTCAATCTGCAAGGTTATTTTTGGGCCATTTTTATCTCTATTCCTTTGGGCTTTCTCATCGGTTTGTTGCCGCTCTTTCGAGGGTTGTTTAGCAAACAGGTGGATGCCTTGCGTTATCTGCCGCTGACGGCTTTGACGGGATTGTTTATCATTTGGTTTGGGATTGATGATACGATGAAAATTGCCTTTTTATCTTTTGGTATTATCGTCTACTTACTACCGGTCGTGGTGCAGCGAATAGATGAGGTCAAAGAAATTTATTTAAAAACCGTATTTACTTTAGGCGCTACCGATTGGCAAACCGTAAGGACGGTCTATATTCCTTCAGTGATGTCTCGATTGATGGATGATATCCGAGTCTTGACAGCGATTTCCTGGACCTATATTATCATTGCAGAATTATTGAATCGCCAGGGCGGAATAGGGTCTTTGATTTATATCAAGGCTCGCCAAGGTCAGGTAGAAAAAGTATTTGCCATTTTGTTTATCATCATTGCGATTGGTTTTTTACAAGATCGAATTTTTGTTTTTCTCGACCGACGACTTTTTCCACATAAATATATGAAGACTGCCATTGGCGGAGTCAAAGAATCGCAATATGGAATTTACATCATTCTTGGATCAACGATGTTGTTTCTCTTGATTAGTGTAATGATCCCGGGACTACCATCTATCGTTGGTACTTTGGTTGGTTTGCTTTGTGTAACCAGTTTGCTGTTGATCCTTTACGGAGAGTTTAATATTTATAAATCCAAACAACAAAATGCCTAATTTTTCAGATACTGAATTAGCCAATATCATTGAGCTTCGCGGCATTAGCCAAAGTTATGATGGTGGAGAATCTTTTATAATAAAGGATTTAGATTTTCTCGTAGAAGATAAACCTGCGCAAGGACAGTTTGTCGTGATCCTGGGAATGTCGGGTTGTGGGAAATCTACTTTACTCCGTTATATCGCTGGCTTGCAAGAACCAACGGCCGGAAATATTTTAGTGAAAAATAAACCTGTTGGAAAAGACAATCGGGTGAGTATGGTTTTTCAACAATATTCTTCTTTGCCCTGGATGACGGTTTTGGATAATGTTTCCTTAGCGCTCAAATACAAAGGGATCGACGATAAAGAACGCTACGAAAAAGCGATGGAGATCATCGAATTGGTAGGACTTGCCGGGCATGAAAATAAATACGCCCAATATCCTACGCTTTCTGGTGGACAATTGCAAAGAGTCGCTATCGCTCGTTCCTTGATGGCCAACTCGGAGATCATTTTGATGGATGAACCTTTTGGTGCATTAGATGTCAAGACGCGTTTGCAAATGCAAGATTTGTTGGCGGGGATTTGGAATAAATTTCACCCAACAGTGATCTTTGTAACCCACGATATTTCAGAAGCGGTTTATCTCGGCGATGATATTTACATCATGAAGTCTGCACCTTCCCGTTTTGTAGAACACATCAAAGTAGATCTACCACTCAAGCGAACCAGAGAAACCAAACGCGACCCGCGCTTTGTGGAAATGGTACAGATGGTGGAAGATAAAATGGTGGCGGTTTCGGAGATGGGCTAGGAGAATTGTAAAGTTTACCCTTAAAATAAAATGCAAATTCAAAGGACGAAAAATCGAACGCCTTTGAATTTGCATTTTTATTTCCTCTAATTCTTAATCACCTTTCTGATCAGTTTTTCATATTCATTACTCAAGGAAATTAAGTATACCCCCGAGGCCCAATCCCCTGCATCAATTTGAAATTGATTGACGCCAGTATTTTCTTTCCAACTAGTCTCGAAAATAATAGAGCCCAGGGGATTAAAGACCTGAATGTGGGTAGTCGTAGATCGCTTTATGTTTTGATGCTGTAGATTAAAAGTATGTTGACTAGGATTAGGGGAAATGGATAACTTTTGAAAAAACTTCGGCGACTCCGTGGAAGTATTTAAAGTAACATAGAGATTGGTCGTGATGATACTATCGCAGCCATTGGCTTTTTCTAATACGACGACTAAACTGGTATCGGCAGTATAAAAAATACCATCATAGGCTTCGTTGGAGTAAATACTCGTATCAATTTGCGTATAACTATTTTCCAAAACAGAAAAGTAGGTCGTGACCAAGCTGTCGTACAAGGGGAAAGAATAGATGCTGGTGATAAAAGTATCTTGTTTTATTACCTGTCCTTCGAACTCCTCTCCGGCACACCAGTCTAGTTTACTTACGCCAAGACGTTTTGGTTTTTCAATGGTATGAACCGCATATTCCGTCAGTACCGGATCATTAAAGTCAAAGTAAATAGCTGCTCGGTTTTGAATAAGGGTGCCCGGTAGGTTATTCGGTTTTTGGGCGATACGGAATTTGATGAAACCAGTGGAAGCTTCTAAGTCGGTCATCATATCGGGAAGTAAAATATCGGGGAAATCAAATTGTAGAATCCCATTTCCAGAGATATTAAATTGGTAAGAATGACTACTTGCACCAAGTTTGATGCTTCGCGGATCTAAAGTCAAGGGCAAGCTGTCGATGATGGATACACGGAAAGCTGTATCGGTGCCTGTATTTTGAAAGCGAATGAGATAATCAATCTCTTGGCTAGCGCTAATCAAATGTTCTTCGCCAACTCCCAAGGGAAAACCTTGTTTGTCATTGGGATCGTAAGAGCCTTTGTTGGCTTGGCAATGGACCGCAATAAAAGGGTCGCCATCATCTTGTCCAAACTGAGAGACGAAGCCAATACGGATGCTGTCGCTATTGCTCGCGCAGCCTTCTACAGTGACACTCGGTGTACTATTTCCTGGGTGGCCAGCTTCTTGTTCTACCTCCATTCGCAGTGTAGCTCCTGCTGCCAATTGCGATATTTCCAAAACCTCTTGAGCCTCCAGGATGAAGCTATCAACGAGTAAGATCACATCGTCTACAATAATGACATAACGAAGTGGACTTGCAGTAGTGCTGGTACCCACATTCTCGATTTGAAAAAGAACGCTATCCCCCAAACAATCGGCATCTACTGCGATACTCGCACCAGACCAAAGGCTATCGGGTAGGATACAAAAAGTATCTGGATAAATACGCGCTTCTGCGCAATGGGTTTGCCCCAAAACTGTAGAGTCACAATCGAGAGAAGTGTAAATCGAAAAGTGATCACAATCTCCGAAGGCCACTTGGCCAATATCAAAAGTATAAAGGTTTCCGACTTGACTGACAATGGGGATAGAGGCAGAATTGACCACGGTAAAATCATCGAATGCTACTTCAATGTAAACATTATCTGCTGCGGTGGTCCCCGTGTTGCAATATTTAACTTCATAAGTATTAGGGAAACAGCGTCGCAAATAAGGCGTTCCAATATCGACCTCTAAAAAAGGACAATCTACAATCGGGTATAAGCCAATGTCGTGAAGGATGCTATCATTATCCAGCGTGAAGTCGAGATCAAGGCTGTCGCAGGTCGCCCAATAATCGTTTGGTGCTTGTACGCTTAAGGAATAATACCCAGAGTCGATTTCCATAAAATACCGCCCAAGAGAATCACTGATGCTGTAAAAATCTTGTTCGCCACTGGCAACCACCATTAGATTTTCAAAAGGTGGACTGTCTGGATAAAGCGTGCAGTC
>CALLVY010000402.1 GCA_938015925.1 uncultured Saprospiraceae bacterium | reverse complement strand
TTTCTTGACAAGTCATTGACAACCAATACTTCAGCTATTTTTGGTCACCGTAGCTTTGGCTACGAAACAAAAAATGAGCTTCGTCTTGATTGACAAGCACTTATCAATAATTTCATCACGACTTTTCAAACAACTTCTACGTCAAAGAACTTTATATAAAATAAATAACATGAAAGATTTAAAATTATTTTTAGCCGCTATACTTGCTTGCTTTTTGGTAGAGACCGCCGTTGGCCAAGACCAAATTTATCAAACCATTAGAGGAACGATTGTGGATCAAGAGGCACAGGCGCCATTGATTGGTGTAAATATTTTAGTGAAAAATACCGATCCATTCCTGGGCGCTGTTTCCGACTTGGATGGACAGTTTAGAATTTCAAAAGTGCCTATCGGTCGACACGATTTGGAAATCACTTACTTGGGTTACGAGCCTTTGATGCTCAATAGCATCATGTTGGAAGCCGGAAAGGAATTGGTGTTGAATTTAGAAATGTTGGAAGCGACAGAGGATTTGGAAGAAGTGGTCGTTACGGCATCTTCTCAACTCGATAAGACAAAGCCCTTGAATGAAATGGCTACTGTTAGTGCGCGCACTTTTTCTGTGGAAGAAACCGGACGTTATGCGAGCAGTGGTTTTGATCCTTCGCGGATGGCTCAAAATTACGCAGGAGTAAGTGTAGGTGCTGGAGATGATTTGAACAATGAAATCGTCATTCGTGGAAATTCCCCCGCAGGTGTTTTATGGCGTTTGGAAGGAGTGGAAATTCCCAATCCCAATCATTTTAGTACCATGGGGAATTCAGGTGGAGCGATCAGTATGTTGAGTAGTAGTACTTTGACCAATTCTGATTTCTATACCGGGGCTTTTCCTAGTGAGTTTGGAAATGCACTCTCCGGAGTCTTTGACTTGAGTATGCGTAAAGGAAATAATGAAAAACGAGAGTATAGTTTTATGTTGGGCGCCTTGGGTATTGAAGTAGCAGCAGAAGGTCCTTTTAGCCCCAATTCTAAGGCGTCTTATTTGATCAATTATCGCTATTCTACCTTGGCGGCCTTAGAAGCCGTTGGCCTCAATCCAACAGGTGATATTTTACCAAAGTACCAAGATGTTTCTTTTAAGGTTAATATTCCGACTAAAAAAATGGGCGTATTCTCGCTCTTTGGTTTGGGAGGAAATAACCTGGCGACTTCTCAGCCAAAATCAGATTCTTTGGAATGGGCTTTACAATCGGATAATTGGGGTTTTGAATCCAAGCAGAATGTTGGAACAATCGGTTTGTCTCATCGCTTGTTGCTAACGGATAGAAGTTATTTGAAAACGGTTTTGATGGCTTCTTATGAAGACAATGAGGACAATAATTTTTGGTTGGACCGAGAAAATAATTACAAAGAAATATTAGACAAAAGCAGCAATGCGATCAACAAGACCTATCGCCTAAGTAGCACTTACAGCAATAAACTAAATGCCAAAAATACCATCCGAGCGGGAGCGATTATCAGTTATAAGGATTACCAATTCGAATGGCAACAAAGACAAGAAGGTGCCAATGAGCTCGCCTTGCTTTTTGATAATTCCGGTGCTACTTTTTTAATCCAGGCTTTTGGGCAATGGAAACACCGCCTCAATAAATCGGTGACGCTTAATACCGGTGTTCACTTTAGTCAAATGACTTTTAATAATAAAAGGTCTGTCGAACCACGTGGAGCCATTCAATGGAAAGTCAATCCTGGTAATACTTTGAGTTTTGCCAGTGGTCTTCATAGTAAAATGGAACACCTTGGGTTTTATCTTTTTGATGGCACCTTGGCCGATGGAAGAGTGGTAACACCTAAAGATCATTTGGGATTCACGAAGTCTTTTCACAATGTCTTGGCTTACGATTTGGTACTCAATCCTTCCTTGCGATTGAAAATGGAAATGTATTACCAACACCTTTATGAAGTTCCTGTGGAAAACAATCCAGAAAGTACGACTTCTATTCTCAATGCATTTAACAACTGGGATGCGATCGCACTTGGTGATGCAGTGGCTGAGGGGCAAGGTAGAAATATGGGGATTGATTTGACTTTGGAAAAATTCTTTACCCAGCAGTATTATTTTATGCTTACAGGTTCGCTCTATGATTCTCGATTCTCTACTCTGGGGAATGAATTTTACTCCACTCGATTTAATGGCAATTACCAATTGAATACTTTGGGTGGAAAAGAATTTAAGGTTGGAAAGTCAGGAAAAAATATCGTTGGGATCAACGGGAAGTTTACCCTCTCTGGCGGGAACCGCTATACGCCAATAGATGAACACGCTTCTCAATTGGCGGGCGAAGCAGTCTACTTTGAAGATCTTGCTTTTGCATCTCGATCCGGTGTTTATTATCGTTTTGATGTTGGTTTTAGTTATAAGATCAATACCAAAAAAATGACGCATTCTTTTATGTTCGACATTCAGAATGCAACCAACCGAAAAAATATAGGTCGTCGTTTCTACGATCCAACTTCTAATCAAATAGAATCAAGATTTCAAACGGGATTTTTCCCAACGTTCAACTACCGAATTGAATGGTAGTATAGGAAATGTATCAGCAAAATCATCTCGTAAAAAACTAAAAAAAAATGAACAACAAGAGTCAACTATTTTTTCTACACTTTGCCGGCGGCAGCCGCTACTCCTATAATTTTCTATCCAAGTTTGTCAATGATTTGGAGGTCCATCAATTGGAATTGCCAGGAAGAGGTGCGCGTACCTTAGAGCCTTTGCTCAATGACATCGAAACGGCGGTTGAGGATTATACCAATCAGATTGTAAAGCTGGTCAATAATCAACCCTTCGTCATCTTTGGTCATAGTATGGGGGCGACGATTGGAGCGCGGGTAGCCAAAAAATTAGAGCAATTAAATTTGTTTGCCAAAAAAGTAATCGTCAGTGGAAATGCAGGGCCAGGTGTTGGCAAAAGAAAGAACCGTCATTTGATGGAGAAAGAAGAGTTCTTAGTAGAACTCAAAGAGATCGGAGGAATGTCTAAAGATTTCTTTGAACACGATGGTTTAGTCGATTTCTTCTTGCCGACTTTAAAGTCTGATTTTAGAATAATCGAACAAGAACCGGACAAGCCTTTAGACCCGATCAAAACCCCTATTCTTGCCATGATGGGCGACGGGGAAGAAGAGGTTGCTAAAATTGAAAACTGGGGAAAATTTACCCAAGCTGAATTTCAGTATAAAATTTTCAAAGGCGATCACTTTTTTATTCACAAACACAGCAGCGAAATAGGTCAGCTGATCAAAGAAGCTTACCAGTAAAAAAATAGTAACAAAATTTATAACAACTTCTAAGTATAATCTTTTAATCTTAAAATTTATCGATCATGAATGCCACAAATATTTTTACCTCCATAAGAGAGCAAGTTAGTACTCAAGAAAATAATAGTGATTTTCCATATGTTTGGGAGAAAAGAGACGCGAGTCCTGAGACGCTCGTGCAAGTGTTTAAAGAAAACTACGACGAAATTCGTCAACGATTATTGACCAATGGTGCGGTCCTTTTCCGTTCTTTTGGAATCGAAAACCCAGAGCGACTGGAAGAAGCGGTTAATGCCTTCCCTGGAAAGTCTGTCAATTATGCTGGAGGAAATTCTCCTCGAACCAATGTAAAAGGAAAAGTATATACCTCCACAGAACATCCAGCGCATGCTCATATTTCTTTGCACAATGAAATGTCTTATGCTTGTACCTGGCCAGAACATATTTTCTTTTGCTGCCAGACCCCCGCTTTGGAAGGAGGCAATACTTCGATTGCCAACAGCCGCCAAATTTTAGCCGATCTTTCTGAAGAAACCAGCAATGCTTTTCGGGAAAAAGGAGTGCTGTATATTCGCAACCTGCATGGGGGGATTGGACCCGGTGCTTCTTGGCAAGATACTTTTGAAACGCAAAGCAGTCAGGAAGTAGAAGCACATTGCCGCGCTAATGATATTGAATTCAGATGGAGTGGTAAGGAGAATCTACGTTTGATTGAAAAACGCCAGGGAACTTTGATTCATCCAGGAACCATGGATGAGGTGTGGTTTAACCAAGCGGATCAATTTCACCCAAGTACCAATGGTGTCGAAATATTTGAAGCACTTATGGAAATATATGAAGATGACCCAATGGCAATGCCTCAGTATGTTTGTTTCGGCGATGGCTCCGCTATCCCAATGGCTATGCTGGATGAAATTCGAGAAGTCTACCAAAAAAATACGGTGCTTTTTACCTGGGAAAAAGGAGATTTATTAATGCTGGATAATGTCCTTTCTGCACATGGAAGAACGCCATTTGTAGGGCCAAGAAAAATTTTGGTTTCCATGTCGTCTTAAGATTCTTATTGGCAATTTCTGAATGTCATCAACTTAGGGTCTATCATTCAAAATGAATGGTATCAACTTAAGCGTTTTTTCTTGTTGAAAACCCAGGATGCCGCTCAAAGCGGCTTCCTGGGTCACCCATAATTTATTCCTTCTAAATGAATTCTTAAACAACTTCTATTTTAAATTTCAAAAAAAACAAAAGCTATGTTCCTAATAACCTTATTATTTTTGATCGTTCTTTTTACTGCAAGCAACACTCAAACTGCGAATCGATTGCGAGGCTATGCAAAAGAGGAAGAGTATTAAAAAAAAACAAATCCCCTACACAATGCGTAGAGGATTTGGAAAAATTTTAACCTAAAATCATCTCCCGAAATTTAGGAGGTGATTATGGGGATCTAGTTTTGATCTGTTTTAGAAGTCAGGAATCCTGAAAAAAGGAGAGGGTTTATTGGGAAGTATTTTTTGTCCAATTGGAAAGTAATAGAAATGAGGCTTGATTGCTCATTGATGGAATATCTTCCGGGTAGTATTCTAAAACTTAGCGCTAGCTTTACCTTGTCCCTGAAAGTGTAAGACTCTTCTACTAGAAAATCTTTCTTTGCCAAAAAATTCTGATAATCCTTTGAAGGAATAGAAGCCTTTAGGAAGCTCATTTCAAGCTGATTGTTGTCCAGTAAAGTAACAATAGCCTTTCTCTTTTTCTTTTCAGGAAAAGCCATTCCCCGGATAGGGTTGATTTGACAAATCCCAAAATTTCTGCATTCCTTGCTTGGCATTCCAAATTCTATTGCTGCTAGAAACTGGTTTTTAATTTTAGGATATTTCAGATTTAAGTTATTTGCATGTACCATCACTTATTGGTTTTGTTTGATTCAAAATTACAGGACTTCTAGCGCTTTCAACAGGACAGAAATGAGGTTTTGGATTTTGGATTTGCTTGAGCTTGTTTGGTTTTTTTTCGATTAAAGCCTTGCTTATTAGTGATTTGTAGTTTTGTTCTGGCTTTAAAAAGTGTGTTTTCTTATCCCGCGCAGTACGATCAACAGATTTTACTGCGCGGGATCATTTTTTTTGAGGGGCTAATCTTAACCTCCGATGGTATCTTCGATAATGATATCATCGTCGCCGTCGCCTCCTTTCAATGCTTTTTGAGCGGTATTGGTCAGTTGATTTTTTGCGAATTTTCCGAACGAATTATTAGAAGAATTAGCAGCATTATTTGAAGTAGAAATGAAAGAAGATAAAGAAGAAAAGCGGCGGTTAATTTTAGTCGTCATGTCTGATTGGTTTTTTTATTTTTTAATATTATTACGCTGCAAATCTAAGGGCGAATCAGGCGGAAGACATGGACAGTAAAAGCCAAAGGGTTTTTGAGAAATGGAGAATAAAATTTTACTTGTAATTTGTAAATAATTGATAGTCAGTAGTTTGTGTTGTTTGATTTTATTGAAAGAGGTATTGTTGATTGTGCATTTTGAAGTGCTTTATCAAGCTAAAAAGATTACTTTATGGGGGTTTTTATTAGTGATAGGAAGTTTGGGGATAGAGAAAAAAACGAACATCTGTGGCGCGCGTTATAGTAATTTACTCGCAGAATTTTATGGGACTTTTAATCTTGTTTTTGGAGCTCGGAAATCAATTGGGAAAAAGAGCATAAAGGGAGAAGGATGATTGATAAAAAGAAGATTAAAGGAAAAGGGCGAATTGGATTAAATAAAGCAGTAGAAACGGGCTGTAGCTAGCTAAGGAATGTTTTGAGCAATGGTTTTTTGTTCTAATCGAGCCTGCTTTTACCGAGCAGTCGGCCGCGCCAGCGAAAGAGAGGCGATGATGAGTCGAAGAAGGAGATGAGCTTCAGCAAAGAGACCTTTTTTGGGCTCTGACGAGTTTATAGCTGTAAGGAAGAAAGGTTTAGGAGGAACGAGTTGAATTGGATTAGTACGAAGGTTAAGCTGAAAAACGATATTTCTAAATGTTTAGAAAAGGATTACGGAAGAGTATAAAAAAGAGGAAGAGAAAGGAGCGAAAAGAAAAAAAGGAGCAAGCTTATTTTATATTTTTTTGCGATTTGAGATCGCCTGTTTTTTTTATCCCGCGCAGTACCATCAATCGATTTTACTGCGCGGGATCATTTTTTTGGGAGTGGCTAATTTTACCCTCCAATTGTGTCTTCAATAATGATGTCTTCGTCTCCTCCTTTTAATGCTTTTTGAGCAGTGTTAGTCAGTTGGTTTTTTGCGAATTTTCCAAACGAATTATTAGAAGAATCAGCAGTATTATTTGAAGTAGAAATGAAAGAAGATAAAGAAGAAAAGCGGCGGTTAATTTTAGTCGTCATGTCTGATTGGTTTTTTTATTTTTTAATTATTATTACGCTGCAAATCTAAGAGCGAATCAGGCGGAAGACATGGACAGTAAAGGACAAAAGGTTTTTAGAAAAGAAAGGAAAAATGCTTGTTTTGTTTTTGTAAGTAATTGTTTATCAGTAGTTTAGATTGCATTGCTTTTGCGGGTGAAGTATGCTTGTCGGTGCGTTTTTTAGTGGATTATGAAGTAAAAAAAATTGTTTTATGTGGAGATTTGTTTGACTATTGGAAGGTTGGGAGTGGAGGAAAAAAAGAAAATTTTATAGCACGTCTTGTGATCAGCAAGTGCTTGCGTTTTACAAAGCTTTTTATGTTGAATTTTTGTTCTGAAAATTAGCTTGATTTAAGGCTGTAAAAGGAAGAAAATAAAAGAAGAAAGAAAAGTCAAAATGGAATCCAAAATGAGAGAAAAATAAGATGAATTTTTGTGGTAAAAAATAAAAAGAAAATTAGCTAAAATAAGAAAGAGAGCGAGGCCATTTAGTCTCTCTTTTTTGATTTAAATTTTTAGCGTAAAGCAATAATTGGAATGGCGTAAAAAAGAGAATCTATGTTTGATGGAAAAAAATAAGGAGCATTGGTGTGTCCGGTAAGAATGGACGAACTGTGGTTAGATCAAGCAGATCAATTTCATCCTGGCGCGAGTGGTGCCAAAGTATACAAAGCGCCTATGGAGGCATAGGATAAGATCCTGCGGCAATGCCGCGCTAGCTTTGTATCGGCGATGGAATAAGTCGCCTCAAGGGCTCTATTGGGGGAAATTCAAGAAGTCTACTAAAGAAATACGATGCTTTTGCTTGGGAGAAACAATTTTATTGCTAAAAAAATATCCTTTTATGCCTGGAAGGGTAGGTTTCAAATAAAAATCCCCAAGGCTTTGCTTTGAGGATTTGGACCTTATGGTCTGTTCTAAATGTCAATTCTCCTAAGAGAGGAGAGGCTTTGTTCATGGATTTGTTGATAAGTATGCTTTGTCTAATTGAAAAGTAATCGAAAAGAGACTGGCTTGTTCATTGATAAAATAACTTCCTGGGAGTATTCTAAAACTTAGCGCTTGGTTTTCTTTATCCTTAAATGTATAAGCTTCTTCTACTAGGAAGTTTTTATTGGCCAGGAACTTTTGATAATCCTTGATGGAAATAGACGTCTTTGTAAAGCTGATTTCGAGATGATCATTGTCCAATAAGGTGACAATCGCCTTTCTTTTTTTCTTTTTAGAAAAAACCATTCCTCGGATGGGAGCGATGGTACAGATTCCAAAATTTTTACATTGCTTGCTGGGCATTCCAAATTCTATTGCTGCTAGAAACTGGTTTTTAATTTTAGGGTATTTCAGATTTAAGTTGTTGACCTGTACCATTGTTTATTGGTTTTGTTGGAGTTAAAAATACATGGCTTGCTAAGGTATTGGGTAGGACAAAAAAATAGGTCTTGGCTTTGTTTGGTTTCTTGAAAAGGAAATGGATTAGTGGATCTTTTATTTAGTGCTTGTGTTTTTGTTGGGCCTTTAAAAGTGTTTTTTTATCCGGCGCAGTACCATCAATAAATTTTACTGCGCGGGATAAAATTATTTGCAGAAAGTGCTCTTATCCGCCAATGGTATCTTCAATGATAATGTCGTCGTCTCCGTCGCCTCCTTTCAATGCTTTTTGAGCGGTATTGGTCAGTTGGTTTTTTGCAAATTTTCCGAACGAATTATTAGAAGAATTAGCAGTATTGTTTGAAGTAGAAATAAAAGAAGATAAAGAAGAAAAGCGGCGGTTGATTTTAGTCGTCATGTCTGATTGGTTTTTTTATTTTTTAATTATTATTACGCTGTAAATTTAAGGGCGAATCAGGCGGAAGACATGGACAGTAAAAGCCAAATGGTTTTTGGGAAAAGGAGAAAGGGGGCTTGTTTGTTTTTTGTAAAATGTTGTTTGTCAGTTGTTTATGTGTTTGGTTTTTTGGGAAGTAGTATTATTGATTGTGCATTTATAAAGTGAATTTTTAAGAAAAAAAGATTGTTTTATGGAAAATTTAACCTGTTATAGAAAGTGTGGAGACGGGAAAAAAAAGAAATATTTATAAGTCGTTATATTGTAAGTGGAATGCTGAGTTTTGCGGAGCAAATAATGCTGTGTTTTTGGTTCGAAAAATGATTTGAAAAGAAGCCATAAAAGGAAGAAAATAATGAAAG
>CALLVY010000401.1 GCA_938015925.1 uncultured Saprospiraceae bacterium | reverse complement strand
TTAATCTACCTTATTGTTGATTTAATTTAATAGCCTGATCTTTGTGTTATTAATTGCTATTACTCGTAAATTAAAACCATTCTCATCATGAATAGAAAAAACTTCCTTAAAAAATCAATCATTGCTGGCTTGGCAGGCTCTGTTCTTCCAGCAAGCGTAAGGGCGAATAAAGCCACAGAAGAAAAGTCTACTTATGACAAACTCATGGATCAGGTAGGTTTTAATCATTTACCAAATCAAAAAGAAAGTACAACAATGAATACCGTATATCATAAAGCCAGCACCAGAGGACAAGCCAACCATGGTTGGTTGGAAGCACGACATTCTTTCAGTTTTGCCAATTATCGCAACCCGGACCGAATGAGCTTTGGTGTTTTAAGAGTACTCAATGATGATAAAATAGCTCCTTCCAGAGGTTTTGGTACGCATCCGCATGACAATATGGAAATCATCTCCATTCCATTAGAAGGCGCTTTGGAACATAAGGACAACATGGGGAATGGAGCGGTTGTGCAATATGGCGATGTCCAGGCGATGAGCGCAGGGACTGGAATTACGCACAGTGAGTTTAATGCCAATAGTGATCAGGATATGAAATTGCTGCAGATTTGGTTGTTTCCCAATAAGAAAAATGTAGCACCACGTTATGATCAGATTTCTATTAAAGCGATAGAAAAACGAAACGAATTCTACCAGATCCTTTCTCCTAGTGCTGAGGACCAAGGGGTGTGGATTCATCAAGATGCTTGGTTTCATTTAGGAAAATTTGATGAAGAAGTTTCTACCAATTATAAAATCAATAAATCCGGTAATGGCGTCTATGCTTTCCTTATTGAAGGTACTGCCGAGATAGCTGGACAAGCATTAGAAACAAGAGACGGTTTTGGAATCTGGGAAGTGGATGATTTTGAAATCAAAGTAGGGGCGAATAGTCGGATACTTTTGATGGAGGTACCGATGAAGCTTTCTTAGTTAATCGCTTTTAAGTCTGCGGTAGGCAGGTTCCAAAATTGGAGACACGATTGAACATATTTGCTAGTGGCCAGAGGCCAAAAATCCGATTCGGTTAAAATGCAATAGCATTTACCGAGCATCCGCGGGAGGTTAAAAAAAACTTGGCTCGGTGAATGCTATTGCATTCCATCCGAGATGGCTATTGGCCTCTGGCCACTGGCATTTCCCTTTCAGTTATTTAAAAAACTTTCCTTCAAGCGGAATAGTTTATCAGAGAGCATTTCTAAAGCAAGAATCAAGGTGTTTCTCTAGATATACCAACCAGCTTTTTAGGTTTTTCGCTTAGCAATTTTTTGAAAATTATATAAAGAACAAAATAGAGCTTGTTTAAATAGGGAATAATAAATTTAAAAACTTACTTTCAAGTACTTATACAGGTGTTTCTCCTTTCTTTATTTTGAATGTTACTCTGTCTAACAATAAAATTCATTTAGCAAGCGCTAAATCTACCTTCAAAAAAAGAGGTGAAATTTTTTTTAAAGAACTCACCTTAGACCTTGCTATTAAGTACAAATTTTAGAACTCCTAAAACTCAACACCCAAAATGAAAGAAATCAAACTTTGTTCCTTTTCAGAATTAGAAGAAAAAAAGCCAATCGGCAAACAAGTCAATGGCTTAGACCTGGTCGTAGTAAGATACGGTGAAAAAGTATCCGTCCTTTATGGCAGATGCTTGCACCGCGGAGCATTGATGGCGGATGGCTATGTGGATGGAGAAAATATCGTTTGCGGAGTACACAATTGGGATTATAGAATTGACACCGGAGTCAGTGAATATGACAATAAAGAAGTGCTCCATAAATTTTATGCGATCATAAAAGAGGGCGATATTTATGTCGATGAAGACGAAATCAACGATTACCAAATCAAAAATCCGCAACCTTTCAATAGAGACGAATATCTTGGCCAATACGCAGATACGCATCCAGAAAATACCGAACCTTATACTGGCTATATCAAACACCTCGCGCAACATGGATTGAAAAAATGGGGACATCATGGCCCCTCTGCGTCCATGGGCGTGGATAGAAATACTTTACCCAAATGGGAAAATATCCAATTCCTTCCTGCTCAATTGGCCTCCCGTCCTTTACTCGATGAAGAGGAAGTCGCGAGCAAGGTAATCATTGGAAAAAATGCAAAGAAACCATTGGAATTGGATATTCCTTTATTTGTCTCTGATATGAGTTTTGGTTCGCTTTCCAGAGAAGCAAAAATTGCTTTGTCGATGGGCGCGGAATTATCGGGAACGGGAATTTGTAGCGGAGAAGGTGGCATGTTGCCCGAAGAACAAGAGAATAATTCGCGCTATTTTTACGAATTGGCTTCTGGTAAATTTGGTTTCTCCTGGGATAAAGTCAAGAAAGCACAGGCCTTCCATTTTAAAGGAGGCCAGGGCGCTAAAACAGGAACGGGTGGACACTTACCGGGAGTCAAAGTGACCAAAGAAATTGCAGAAGTAAGAGGACTCAAAGAAGGAGAAACCGCGATTTCCCCAGCCGCTTTTCCCGATTTATTTACCGCAGAAGACTTCGCCAAATTTGCAGAAGAGGTCAGAGAAAAAACAGGTGGCATTCCGATTGGTTTTAAAATCGCCGCCAGTCATATTGAGGCCGATATTGACTTTGCTTTAAAAGTGGGTGTAGATTACATCATCCTCGACGGTCGAGGTGGCGGAACAGGTTCTGCCCCGACGGTTCTCCGAAATAATATCAACGTTCCGACCATTCCCGCACTGGCAAGAGCCAGAAAACATTTGGATAAAATCGGAGCCAGAGACATCACCTTGATTATCACGGGTGGACTTAGAGTCGCCGAAGATTTTGCCAAAGCGATGATGCTTGGAGCAGATGCTGTGGCCGTCTCGAATTCT
>CALLVY010000400.1 GCA_938015925.1 uncultured Saprospiraceae bacterium | reverse complement strand
TACGAACAAATTTGTACCGGACGACTAAAGCATGCAGAAGCCGTAGAAGTTTATTATGATCCAACAGAAGTGTCTTATGAAACCTTAGTAAAAGTTTTCTTTGGCTCTCACGACCCAACGACCCCCAATCGGCAAGGCCCGGATAAAGGACCGCAATACCGATCAATGATTTACTACATTGGCGAAACGGAAAAAAATATTGCGACAAGTTATATTGAAAAATTGACTGCCGATAAAACCTTCGATGCTCCCATCGTAACCGAGGTCGTTCCTTTTGATGTGTTTTACAAAGCAGAAGACTATCACCAGGATTATGAGCGCAAGCATCCGGATAATAGTTATGTCCGTGCGGTATCCGTTCCGAGGCTAAATCGTTTTAAGAAAAAGTTTCCGGATTTGTTGAAAGAGGAGGGAGGGCATTAGGAATATTGAATTAGGATTGTTTAGGAAAAAAATGGAAGAGGAAATATTCCATATCGAATATCGATTGGGGCGGTCAATGCTATGATTTAGTTTAATCCCTTCTTTGATTTCCCTATAAAATCGCGATTTTTCGTCAAAAAAATCATTATTCAAAATTGAAAATTCCTTATTCAATATTCCTATCCAGAATTAAACTTCCGCCTTTTTTCTAAACAGCCCTAATTCAATATTTTCCACAACTACTTCAACTGCGGCGAAGCCGCATCCGACAAAACCCCAGCCCCTTCCATCGCAGCCTTCAGTCCCACAATATTTTCAGGACTTTGACTCACCAGCGGCAAGCGTACTTCGCGCGAACAAAGCCCCAGGATTTCCATAGCCGCTTTGATTCCCGGAGGATTGCCATCCACATAGAGCCAGTGGTGGAGGTCGTGTAATTGTAAATGAATATTGCGCGCCAAGTCCAATTCTCCACTTAAAACAGCATTAGTCATCTGACTAAAATGTCGAGGTAGCGCATTGCCGATCACCGAGATGATTCCATCTCCTCCGCAAGCCATAAGCGGAAAAGCAGTCGGATCGTCGCCAGAGATCACGAGAAAATCATTGGGCTTGTATTTGATGATGTCGCATCCTTGGAGGATGTTGCCGGTCGCTTCTTTGACCGCGACAAATTTCGAACTGGCTTTGGTTAATCGCAGGATGGTAGCGGGCAATACATTAGAAGCGGTTCGTCCTGGTACATTATAAATAATGATCGGACGCGGCGCTACTTTTTCGATGGCCATAAAATGTTGATAAATACCTTCCTGAGTGGGTTTGTTATAAGCAGGGCTACTCGACATCATAAAATCGATGCCCGAAAAATCATATTCCTTGATACGGTCGATGAGTTGAGCCGTATTATTATGACCAAAAAGACCGGCTACGATTGGAAGCCGTCCATTATTTATTTTTATAGTAAATTTTAAAACTGCTTTGCACTCCTCCGTAGATAAAGCAATAGACTCTCCCGTAGACCCCAAAGACACCAAATAATTGGTACCATTGCTGATTTGGTATTCAATGATTTTTTCAAGGGCAGGATAATCCACTTGCCCATTTTTAAAAGGGGTGACTAAGGCAACTCCTAAACCTCTAAGCTGATGTTGTTTCATGTGGTGCGGGGTTCATTTTATTTAACAAAAATTCTATCTGCTCAATAAATCGAGGCAAGTCCTGACGATTGGTCGTGTCGATCATTAAGTCGTAACAATAGGTACGTTCGGTGTAAGGGCCTACCCGCAATTGAGCTTTAGAAAGTGCAGAGATGTATTCCAGCGCAGGTTCTTCTACCAGAAAAAGATTGATGAGGACATCAAAAGGCTCTGCTATAAAATCATTGACAAACAAACCTTTGGGACGGCGAAAAAAATTGAGTTCCTTTTGGCTAAAATGCTTGAAGGTAAAATTGGGCTGTTGTTTTTTATCATCATAGAAAGCCAGCAATTGCACTTTTTTACCTTTGCTTTCGAGTGCCTTGGCAAAAGACAAAACCGTTTGTCTTTGCTGCTGATCAGTAGCATTGAATAATAAACCAATCTTTTTGGCACTTTCGTAATCCCCAGGATATCGTTTGACGATGTTCTGTTGAAGCTTTCGCTCCAGCAGGTAATCCTGAAGACGGCCATATTGCCTTTTGATGTAACTCATAGTAAATCATTTACCCCTCTAAAATCAGAAAGTTATTTGTCAAAAATCGAAAAATAACTTTCCTGCCAAGTTTTCTACCATCCATTGATGATGGGCAGAGAGGAGATGGCAGATGTTTATTTTGGTCCTCTGACAAATGCTGTGTTGACCACGGGATATGTCAGAGAATATTTATTTTTTGACAGCCACACTAACGGACTTGGTCTTATAACGACCAATTTTGGTGTATTTATCAATTCTTTGTAAGATGCGTTCTTCAGGATCCATGTCGGCGTATTCCGCGATGGTTTTCTTGAGGTGGCGTTTGAGTAATTTAGCCATTTCCTCAGGAGCGGCATGTGCTCCGCCAATCGGTTCTTTGATGATGCCATCAATGATTCCAAAGTCAAGCATGTGATCGGGGGTGAGTTTGAGGGCTTCTGCGGCTTGCTCTTTAAAATCCCAACTCCTCCAAAGGATGGAAGAACAAGATTCTGGAGAAATGACCGAGTACCAGGTGTTTTCCATCATGTGGACATTGTCGCCCAAGCCAATCCCAATCGCTCCACCAGAAGCTCCTTCGCCGATCACCACACAGATGATAGGCACCTTCAGCTGCGCCATTTCAATCAGATTGCGCGCAATCGCCTCCGCCTGTCCGCGCTCCTCTGCCTCAATCCCCGGATAAGCGCCCGGTGTGTCAATCAAACAAACGACTGGATGTCCAAAGCGTTCCGCCAATTTCATGAGTCGTAGTGCCTTGCGGTAGCCTTCCGGGTTGGCCATTCCAAAGTTGCGGTATTGACGCAATTTGGTATTGACTCCTTTTTGATGCCCGATAAAAACTACATTTTGTCCATCCAAATTTCCCAAACCACCTACGATGGCTTTGTCGTCTTTGAAATAGCGGTCGCCATGCAATTCCACAAATTTCTTACACATCTGTTTGATATAGTAAAGGGTATACGGTCTTTCCGGGTGTCGGGAAAGTTGTACTTTTTGCCAACCGGTGAGGTTGCTATAGATTTCTTTACGCTGGTTTTTGATCTTATTCTCCAATTCCGTGATGGCTTGGCTCATATCAATATCGCCCTGTTCTCCAACCTGGCGAATTTTTTCCAATTGTTCGTAAAGGTTTTCAAGTGGCTTCTCAAAGTCTAGAAAGATCATATTATTCTCTTTTTATATGATGAAGTTGTTTTAAAACTCTTGCTGGCTTCTAAAACCAGTAGACATTTTGAAAAAACTTCAATTCGGATTTCCATCCAA
>CALLVY010000399.1 GCA_938015925.1 uncultured Saprospiraceae bacterium | reverse complement strand
TACTCGCTCTGCGACGGTTGGAGGATCCAGGATTTCTCCAGTTGCAAAGTAGTGTTTTATTTCTCTAAAGATCCAAGGGTTACCAATGCTTGCCCGACCAATCATGATGCCATCTACGCCATATCTTTCTCTATACAATTTAGCTTTTTCGGGACTGTTGATGTCGCCATTTCCAAAAATAGGAATATGCACTCTTGGGTTTTCTTTAATCTTTCCGATCAAAGTCCAATCAGCTTCGCCTTTGTACATCTGCTTACGGGTTCTTCCGTGAATGCTTAGGGCTTTGATTCCTACATCTTGCAGTCTTTCTGCTACTTCTTCGATATATTTGGTATTATCATCCCAACCCAGTCGGGTTTTGACAGTGACTGGAAGATTTGTTGAATCCACTACATCTTTGGTCAAAGCCACCATTCTATCTAAATCTTGTAAAATACCAGCACCTGCCATTTTACAAACCACCTTTTTTACGGGACAACCAAAATTGATGTCTAAAACTTCTGGTTTGGCTTCTTCTACAATTTCTGCAGCTCTCCGCATGGAAGCATTCTCCGCACCAAAAATCTGGATGCCAATTGGCCTTTCCTCTTCATAAATATCCAATTTCTGAACACTTTTTGTCGCATCTCGAATTAAGCCCTCTACCGAGATAAATTCCGTGTACATCATGTCACAACCTTGTTCTTTACACAAAGCCCGAAACGGTGGATCACTGACATCCTCCATAGGAGCCAACAAAAGCGGAAATTCACCAAGATTTACATCACCAATTTTTACCATCACTTACATGTATTAGGAAAAAGAAAGAATGCTCTTTTGGAGCAACGATAAGGATATTACAGTAATCGCGTGCTACAGAGCTAAAAGCTGCGCAAAAATACTAGGAAAAAGGGACAAATGTGGTTTTTCTCGCCAGTAATCCATCAGATTATTGATTTAAGTAGACTCCTAAAGCCCTTCTTTCCTCCTTCTGAATTAAAAAGTTTACAATCTCCAAAACCCAAAATCTGGCAATCCGTTCCATTGAATTTCATTTTGACTCAAATTATGCTGCAAAAAATTCTAATACGTGCAAATAAATTTTAATTTTACGGTCGGTTAAAAGGAAAGAGAGCAATTCTAAATTTTTGAACAGGTTACACTGTAAACCTTAATCTTTTTAGCCTTTACCCTATTAAAACCTAAAACCCTAATTCTAATTCTTGAAATAGAATTTCGGCAGTACTAAAACCTTATTTCCACCGCAATAAAATTTGACCTCCATGCTAATTGGAATTATAGCTTGTTTTATCATTGGCTACACCGCCATTGTTTTTGAACATCCCCTAAAATTAGATAAAACAGTACCCGCTCTTTTGATGGGAGCATTGTGCTGGGCTTTAGTTGCCCTGGGCCACCTGGATGTCATTGATCATCATCACCATGTTGGAGAAATGGAAGGCGTCTTGCTTCACCATATTGGTAAAGTTGCAGAAATCCTGTTTTTCCTGATTGGAGCCATGACGATTGTAGAGTTGGTGGATTTGCATCGCGGTTTTTCGGTGATTACCAATCGAATCCAAACGACTAAGAAGTCGCATATGCTATGGTTGGTTATGATCCTGGCATTTTTCCTTTCTGCTACCTTGGATAATCTGGCAGCTACCATTGTTTTGGTATCCTTACTGCGTAGATTAGTTCCAGACAGAACCGAAAGACTTTGGTTTGTTTCGATGGCAGTTATTGGTGCAAATGCGGGTGGAGCCTGGTCTCCTATTGGTGATGTAACGACTACCATGCTTTGGATTGGTAAAAAAGTAACGACTACAGGATTAATTTCTCACCTCGTCATTCCTAGTATTGTATGCATGGTCGTTCCTACGCTAATTGCGACCATGTTCACCAAAGCTTTTAAAGGAAATATCACTAGTGGCGGACTTGATTTTGACAAAAGAATTGAGGAAGAAAAATTATTGAGTAGCCGTACCATGTTATTTGTAGGGGTTGGTGCTTTGATTTTTGTTCCGGTGTTCAAATCCATTACCCACCTTCCACCTTATGTCGGCATGATGCTTTCATTGGGTTTTGTTTGGTTGGTTTCTGAATACATTCACCCAGAAGAAAACTTTGATGAATCCAATAAACATAAATACTCTGCACATAACGCGCTTTCCAGAATTGAGTTATCGAGTATCTTATTTTTCTTAGGTATCCTGGTAGCGGTAGCGGCTTTAGAGTCCGTTGCAGTAATGGGATCTAATGGAGAAAAGGTTGGCCTTTTAATGAGCTTAGCGGAGTGGTTGCAAAATACGATTCCCAATCAAAACATAGTCATCATTGTACTTGGATATTTTTCTGCGATTATTGATAATGTACCTTTGGTAGCAGCTTCGATGGGAATGTATACCATGACTGATTTCCCTACCGACTCTACGCTGTGGCATTTTATCGCTTACTCTGCCGGGACTGGAGGAAGTATGCTAATTATCGGTTCGGCTGCAGGAGTAGCTGCAATGGGTATGGAGCGTATTGACTTTATTTGGTACTTGAAAAATATCGCATGGATGGCCATGATTGGTTTCCTTGCGGGAGCTGCGGTATTCATTGCTCAACAACAAATGTTTGGATAAAAAATATTGCTTCCTGAGGATACTCAAAACCTCAGGAAGCAATTAATTCAATCCTCCTCTTCTCCCGAATAAGCCTTAGTATTTCCATTTTATTTATTAGAGTTTAACCTTACCAAAGAATATGAAATTTTGGACTGCGCTTTTGGGATTAACATTTATCTTATTCATCTTAAGCGCTTGTGACGATGGTCTGGACGAACAATTGCTGGTCGGTAAATGGCAGGCTTTTGAATTATTGGAAAATGAAGCGCCGGTTGATCTGGATTTGAGTCCGGTGTATTTTGAATTTTTAGCGGATCATAGATACCACTTCCAATCGACTTTAAAATTTAGTGAATCGGGGCGCTATTACACCATGGGACATTTGCTCTACACCACAGATACCACGGCCAATGAAGCGATCGAAAAGGCCGTAAAAATCGTTCAACTGAATAAAGATTCGCTGAGTTTTTTAATGAATGACCAAGGTGTTGGCAAGCAATTGCGATTGATAAAAATGGCTTCCGTAAACTAGTTCTCCCTTTTTTTTATCTTCCTATTCTCCATTCCCAAACACTTTAAAAAGCGTTCTACAGCTCTTTTTTTTGGCATCCAAAGAGCTCCTTTTTTCTTTCGCAAAAGCTTTTTTCAATTTTTTTTCTACCTCCACTTTTTATAAGTATTTTTTTTCCTAAAACCGATAAAAAGCTATATAATTCAAGCACTTCAACAAGATTTTCTCTCCACTCCATTTTCTTTCAAAAACAGAATTTCACATCCAAAATCATCGCCTAAGTATCTGAATTTGAGGCCAATAGATTTTGCTTTGGCGCAATGATTGCAAGATACCAATCAAACAATCTAGAAAACAAGGGGGGATTTTCTTAGATAAACCAATTCAGAACCGTTTTATCTGCTTTCACCAGACCATTCCCACTTGTAGTCATCTAGGGTTCATCTGAAAGATTATTTTGCTAAATGCAGCATTGTATCAAAACAAAGGTGTGTTGACACTTTTCAGGCTAGCCCTACAAAATTAGTCGATATGATTACTTATGCACAGGTTAAGAAAGCCATGATTAATCCTCCATCAGAACCCCTTGTAACTATTTTCAATGATTTGGGTATTAGCATCAGCCAACATCCCAAATGTATCAATGACAAAAATCCTTTTGAGAAACTGGCCAAGAAAGACACTTTTTGCATTAGTGCTACCAGTATCCAAAGTAAATATATTGCGGTTGTCTTGGGCAAGCACTCAACTTCCAATTTTCCACCTGAGGTGATGGAATTGTTTTTTAATGTGGATTCGAAATTTGAGATGCAATACGGAAAAATCAAAGGCCAAGAGATTGATGGGTGCATTTATTTGATCCACCAAGAAAGTGAAAATTACGACCTCCAGGAAGTCTATCAGAAGATTTATGCTTAGGAAAATTGTCCCCCAATTTTCATCTCTAAAATCATTATTTCTTATCCCCTATTTTTGCTGCTTATTTGCTTTAGTTTGCTATTGCTAATGGATTCTTTTGTAGATCTACTCCAAGCCTTGTCCTGGCCTCATGTACCTTCTTAGGTCGGTTTCAAGTGCTCTTGTAATAATCCTTGCAAGACCATTCGGTCACTCTCTCAATAGTTGATAAAAATCCTGGCTAGCGGAATTAAAGTCATCTGTGGACAGATAGGTCAAAAGACCACTTTTGTTGAGGAGGATATAATGTGGCAAAGCTTTAAACTTGAGGTCTTTTTGTATGGTGGCAAAATCTTCGATAAAGACATTTCTTCCTGGCAAATCCAATCCACTTAATGTTTTTTTCCACACCCCTTCATCTTCATCTACGTTTACATTGATAAACACTACTCCACTGTTGGATAATTGCTGGCGCGTCTGCTGCGTTTGCCGGAACCCGCTAAGGCATGGCCTGCACCAAGAGGCCCAAAAACTAACATAGACAACCTTCCCGGCATAATCGCTTAAGAACACCAAATCTCCATTGACATCCTGGCTTTTAAAATCCTGTACCGTTTGCTTGGGTACATATTCCAAATTGGCACCAAAAATAGCCTCCAAAGTTTGGGTATATTCCCGATACGGGTTATCTCTTTTGAAAGTTTTAAATCGACGGTGTACCAAACGGGGATTGCTGTCCCTTTGGTAATTGTCCAAAATTAATTTGGCCAACATAAAAAATCCAGAGCGACCACTTAGGTTTCCATTGATAAAACGATACAAGGCCATGTCTTTGGCCGATGCATCCCCCGGGTTTTCGATATCCAGGTAATGGACGAATGCGGTGAGTAAATTTTGATAGACTTCGTATTGAACAGATTTATCATCATTGATGTCGGTAGATTGGAGGACCGCATATCGGCCCCAATACATCCTCAATTCATCGATAGAAAAGCGATCTTTATTCAGTAAAAAATAAGCAATTTTATTGATCTCATAATTCCAGCCGATGGCCTTATCGAAATAAATAAAAAACTGTGCATTGAGATTGGTCTGTGTATTGAGATAAGCCTTTTGCGACTTAAAACGTTGATCGATCATGGCGAAATAATCTTCGGCAGCATAAGATTTAGCTTTCTGGGCGAGTTCTCCATCAATACTGGTCAACATCCCGCCTGCATTGTAAAGCATTAGCTTTTTCTGGTGATTGTGAAATAGCCGATTGAAATTGCTGAGAAAAGCATTGTCCATAGCATCTTCGCCAGAGAAGCGAAGCGTTTCGACTTGATTGAGGCCATTAAAATTCAATTCCAATCGTTGTTGTTGGGAACTGCCAGTATAAATATCGATGGTTATTTCTCCATGCTTCAATTGAACCCATTCCTCCCCTCCTGTTTCTATCGAGATTCCAAAAGTATAATCATCCTTTAACGGTACATTATACATCATGCTTTCACCACTCAGCGTATTTTTGTTGATTTTAAAAAAGACTTTATCTTCTAAAGGTTGGTCAATTTTACCAATAAAAGAAACCTGTTTGGCCAATAGAAAATTAGTAGAAAGGCACAATAGAAAACAGAAAAGTAATCTCAACATAGCTTAAGGATTGGGTTAGACTAAAAGAAAGGCGAAAATAACATTTTCCGAGGATAATCCTATCGAAGCTTATTATCGTTTTGTGAGAAAATTTGTTATAACCAATTGATATTCAAGACATTTTTTCTCAAAATAAGGCTCAAGTTCTAATTTCAATTCCTGCCTAAGCGATTTCTGGACGTTCAATGGTATCGACGTAAAACTGGATATGACCACGTGCGGCCACTTGCAAAAATAAGCCCTTGGCTTCGTAAGTCATTTCCAAGAGATCCATTTCATTTATTTTCCCGGTGATATTCACCATTGGTGCGGCTTGGAATCCGGCAAGTTGGGTATTGACGATATTTAGAAGTTGGTTGATCGGTTGATCCAAAGTGATGTCCAACATTTTTTCCAATTGTTTTTCTATCGTCCGGCGTAGGAGTACCACCATTCCCTTTTGAAATAAATTACCGGTTTCCATTTTGAGATCCAGGTCTTCAAAATCTACTTTATTCTCTTCCTTTTTAAAAACAGGCTTAGCGGTTACGATAATATCTCCATCATAGGTCCCTTCGGTCTGAAGACTTAGAAAAACTTTTCCATTCTGTTCTCGAATCGCAATATCCAAAACGGTAACATTCAGCTGTCCTTGATCTAATTTCATCCCTACTAAATACTGTTTGGCAATTTTTTGGGCTTCCGTCCAGGAAACAAACACCGGGATATTAATCTGGCTCAAAGGCTGCTGCGATAGATTTTCCATATTGCTGGAGTCAATTTTATGACAAAAGAAGACCAAATTTTAGCTTTTACTAGAAGTGATTGGCTAGGATCTTCGAATTAATTAGTTGAAATTCTAGAAAAAAAATGAAGGTAAAAAATATTCATCCAATTGACAATAGACTTATGTGGCAATCTCCAAAAAGAAAAGGATTAAGCCCTTCTGGAGCGACTTAATCCTTATTGATGAATTTGAAAATAAATTCAAGGAGAATAACAAAAGTGTTTAGTATCAGTAATTCCAGAAGTTGGTATAGACCACTTCAATCCCATTTTTTTGGTAAAAAATAAGCACAAGCCGTTCTACATCAAAAAGATGTTGAATTGCTAGATGTTTAGAATTTTAAATGGAGAATAAAGGGTTATTCAATAATTAGGTAGTTTCTGGAGATCTGTTTAAAGTTGGAGAAGACCGACTTTATTTTCTCATTAGATCAACGAAAACACTTGATTTATATAAACCAAGGACCTACTCTGATTATCCCTTCAAGAGATAGGAGGAGTAAGATAAGAGATTTTGAGAATTTACAGAAGAAGCAAGCGCAATTTTTAATTCATTTCGGTATGGTTTATGCAAATATTAGAATAGAAATAGAAATATTGAGCTATTTCTGACCTAAAACTCCTTCTTTTGCACCTCTTTTTTTTCACAATCCACCTCTAGACAAACATATTAATTGTTTTTAAAACATTAATAATCAACTAATTAAGTTTTCTTCCTCAACTCCTTACCCGATTTTTTTCAAACACAATGCCCTTGAATTGTTCTTGGTCTTCCCTGAATTATGCCCCATATTTGTATTGTAAATAGAAACATAGCATAGTAAAACGATACAT
>CALLVY010000398.1 GCA_938015925.1 uncultured Saprospiraceae bacterium | reverse complement strand
CAAACGAGCACGGCTATTTCTCCTACACATACTTATGCAATGGATGGGGATTATACCGTAATGTTGACCGTGACAAACGATTGTGGAACCGATACCTATTCCCAAGTTGTACAAGTGATATCTGAGCTTGCGCCTTTAGCGAATTTTACCTTTAATTTTAGCCAAGGTTGTGCACCATTTACTGTGCAGTTTTCAGATATTTCTGTCAATGAAGTGACTACGAGGTTGTGGACTTTTGCTGGAGGTATTCCCGCTACTTCGACGGAAGCAAACCCGGTGGTTACTTATAGTCAGCCAGGATTGTACGATGTACAATTGCAAGTGAGTAATGCTGCGGGAACAAATCAAATGGTGGAGGAAAACGCTGTTTCGGTAGAGGTTTTACCACAGACGGAATTTAGTTATTTACAAAATGAGTATACTTTTTCTTTTACCAATAATACACAAGATGCCAATTCTTTTTCCTGGGACTTTGGAGATGGAGGAGCGATATCTACGGAACAAAATCCAACTCATACCTATGCTTCGGATGGTGCCTATCTCGTAACCCTTACCGCTTCGAATGCTTTTTGTTCTTCGATCAAAACCTTGCCAGTGAGTGTTTTTCTTTCGGGAGATTCGGAACCTGGAGATGTTTTGGATTGGAGCTTATTTCCGAATCCTGCGCAGGCGTTTGTTTTTATAGAAAGGAATCAAGGAGGAGTGGCGCAGTTGAAAATATTTTCGAGCGATGGGAAATTGCAGAAAGCACAGGTCTTAAATGTAGCGGGTTTTGATAAAGTAGAGCTTGGATTCCTTTCTGCGGGGATCTACTTTTTTCAGCTACAGACGGAGGACGAAGTACGTTTAAAACGAGTGGTGATTTATTAAAAAAAAACACAGCTAGTTTTTTCCTTAGCCGACAAATTTATAGCCAACACCTCTTACCGATAAGAAGTAAATAGGGTTGCGTGGATCTTCTTCAAAATATTTCCGAAAGGATAAAATAAAATTGTCGATGGTTCTTGTAGAAGGGTAGACGTCATAGCCCCAAACGGATTGTAAAATCTGCTGACGGCTCACCACTTCATTGCGGCGGTCGATCAGGAGTTTGAGTAGCATGGCTTCTTTTTTGGTGAGGGTAAAGTCATTTTGTTGCCCGGTAGCTTCGTAAGTCAGAAAGTTGATTTTGTTGTTTCCAAAAGAATAAATCTCTGGAGTATTTTCTGGCGTCTTTACGGTACGCTTGAGTAGATTTTGGACGCGGAGTAGAAGTTCTTCTAAGTTGAAGGGTTTGGTGAGGTAATCATCTGCTCCTTTTTTTAAACCTGTAATGCGGTCTTGAGCAGCGTCCTTTGCGGTTAGAAAAATTACAGGAACTTCCATATTGGTCAATCGAACTTGCTCGCAAATTTGAAAACCATTGACCTCCGGAAGCATGACATCTAAAAGCAATAAGTCAAAATGTTGCTCATGGAAATATTTAATGGCATCCCGGCCATTTCCAGTACCTACGACTTCATAACCTTCCAACTCTAAATTGAGTTTTACAACATCTCTGATATTTTCTTCGTCTTCTACTAATAAGATTCTCATACTGTTTAGATTTGTTTACCGCTGTTTTTTTTTAGAAAGTTTGAACGTTTTTCTGGATGTTTGCTTGCTGTAGTGGCATTTCAATTTTGAATACAGATCCACCTGTTGGATTGTCTCGCACTTCGATTTTACCTTCGTGGGCTTTTACAATCTGTGCGACAATATACAAACCCAATCCCGTTCCTTTTGTTTTTCGGGTATCTTCATTTCCTATGCGATAGAATTGCTCAAAAATTCGTTTTTTCTCCTGCTCTGGAATACCAATGCCATTGTCTGTAAAATTCAGAAAGATCTTTTTGTTTTTTTCCCGCAGTTGAATATCGATGATAGCTACTTCTGTGCTATACTTAATGGCGTTTTCAATGAGATTTACCGCAATAGAAGTCAACCCCATTTGATCTCCTTCAATGATGGTATAATCGGTGCTGGATTGAAAAGAAATTTGAGCCTTGGGGAATTTTTCCCGCATGGTATCGCAGATGTCTTTTAAAAAAGCATTGAGTTCGATCTCTTCCAAAACAGGTTGATAAGCCGTTTCGATTTTGGCCGCTAATAATAAATTATTGACCAGATCATTGAGGCGGTCCGTTTCCTTTAAGGCGCTACTGCCAAAATGATTGATTTGTTCTTCTTTTAGCGAGCGTTTCAAAATCGTTTCCAAAACCAAACGAATCGAAGCGATAGGCGACTTCAACTCATGGGTGATGGACAACAAAAAATTTCTTCTTTGTTGGGCGGCAATCATTTCTTTATTGTAGCCTCTATTGATCATGTAAATACCAATGATTAAGCTAAAAATAAAAACAGAAGCTTCTCCAAAAATCATCCATTCCTGTCGCTTGTATTTTTTATGCAAGTCCTTGTATTCTGCCGTCTCCAAAAAGGTTGCTCTGGAATCAATAGAGCGTTCTGCGGCCATCACCAATTGGAGGTATTCCGATTTGGCATTAAAGGCATCCTTGTTTTTGATATACAATAAGACAGACCACCAAGAGAAAGCTACCAACATGTAAGCGATCACCAGATAGGAGATTAGTCTTAATCGTATGTTTTTCATAAAAAAGATTTAATCCAAGGATTTTTTTTAGGCAAAAACAACATCCATCGCTCTGCAAATAATAGAAGCCGCCTGCTCTAAATCTTCCACCGTATGAGCCGAAGAAACAAATCCTACCTCATAACCAGATGGTCCGAGATAAACACCGTTTTGCAAAAGTTCATGGTGTAAAACCTTAAACAATTCCATCGAAGCCGAATCAATTTGATCTGCGGCATAAATGCGCTCGCGACTAAATGCAATCCAAAAAATAGAACCAACATGAGGAATACTTATCTCATATCCTTTTTCATCACAGTGATCTTGAATGATTTGAATGAAGTCTTTCGTTTTTTTAGCCAGGCCTTCATAAAAACCAGGAGTCGTCAATTGCTGAACCGTCGCATAGCCAGCAGCCATAGCTACGGGATTGGCAGAGAGTGTTCCTGCTTGATATACCGGTCCATCAGGTGCAATATGACTCATGAGTTCGTGACTCGCAGCATAAGCACCTACCGGCATTCCGCCACCAATTATTTTTCCATAAGTTATGATGTCTGGTTGGATATTATAAATGCCCGCAGCTCCTTCAAAGCCTACTCGAAATCCAGAGATGACCTCATCAAAAATGAGCAAGACATTGTGTTTGTAAGCTTTAACGCGCAGGCATTCCAGAAAGGATTGCTGTTGCAGCAATAAGCCATTATTGGCGGGAATAGGTTCGATAATGATACAGGCGATGTCATCGGCATGCTTCGCGAGTGTTTCTTCGAGTAGCTCGGGTTGGTTGAGTGGAAGTACAATGGTTTCTTTGGCAAAGGCCTCCGGGATTCCCGCAGAAGTACTTTCGCCAAAAGTAGCCAAGCCAGATCCTGCTTTTACCATCAAGCTATCAACATGACCGTGATAGCAACCTTCAAATTTGATGATCTTATTTTTCTTGGTCGCTCCGCGCGCCAGTCTAATAGCCGACATGACCGCTTCGGTTCCTGAACTTACAAAACGAATTTTATCAATAAAGCGATTGTTTCCTAAAATGAATTTCCCCAATTCATTGCCCAGTTTGGTAGGTGCGCCAAAGGAAGTTCCATTCATCACGGTTTCTAATACCTGTTCGCGGATATAATCATTATTGTGTCCCAAAATCAATGGCCCCCAAGAACAACAAAAATCAATATAGCGATTGTCATCCTCATCTGTGATGCGACAACCGTCTCCTTTTTTTATAAATAATGGTGGCCCGGAAACGGACTTAAAAGCACGTACTGGTGAGTTGACTCCACCTGGGAAATATTGCTTGGCTTCTTCATATAATGCCGCAGATCGTTCTCTGGATATAGTGTTAATGAGTTTCATGTCCTAAAGGTAAGTATTCAATGGCTTTATTGGGAGTATGGCTTCGTTTTCTCTAGGGAGATTTGAAGTTTTTTACAATGAAGGGACACTATTTGTAGCTAAACTTCGGTTTTAATGTTCATTCTGCTTGGCGTTACAGGGCGAATGTGTTTTTGTAAACCTATTCTTTTGGCATTTAAAAGTGGATTAAACGACTTTTCAATTCTATTTATTTCTTCCGGCGAAACGATCTTAGTGCAACGGAAAAACATTTTTCTCGTATAAATAGACGAACCTAAAATAATAGATTCCCGATGAGATTGAGTGAAAAAATAGTCCAGGAAAAAGCCTTGAATTATTTGCGCAAGCGATACCGCATAGAAGCTCGTAGAGGGCGAATTTTTGCCAAAGCAGAAGTGCGAACCAGGAAAGAATATGGTGGGAAAAGAGCCGATGGCTTATTGGCTTACCGTTCTTGGTTGGGGAGAATGCGCGTCATTAGTATGGAAGCCAAATCTCATAAAACATTGGCAGCTATTCGTTTGCAAAGAAAGGATCGGAAGTTGATTTGGAAAAGTATTTTGATGGGCTTATTTGTTTGTTTGGGGAGTGGTGCTTTTGTTTTTTTATTTAAAATGGAAGATGAATATCTGCGATATGCGGTGCCTTTAAATATCATGGTAGCAAGTGCTTTGCTCTACGGTTATTTGACGCGTCATCAAAGCCAATACCAATTTGCCAATGTCTTGGATCAACTGGAGCAATATCCTGCTAACCAGCAATGGCTGGCTTTCTCTCAAGATAGTCTGGATGATTTACCGGAAAAGGAAAGAAAAAACCTTCGAAAAGTCTGTCGCCGTCGAGGTTTTGGAATTCTCATTGTCAGTGCTCAAGGGAAAGTAAAGCGATTGCTAAAACCTGCTTTCCAACGCAAATGGCTCGGAGACTTTTTACAATACTACAGCAAAGAAAAAGAAATTCGAGCAACTTTGTAATAAGAATTTTTAAACTCAAAATTGCCAGCCCAAACGCAAGCCTAGTCGGCGATAAATGATTTGGTCTATAGTATCTCGCCATCTTGTTTCGGAGGTCCCCCATTGGTACCTGTTTCCCAATTCTAAAAGAAAATTACTTTTCCTTTTACTTGCAAATCGAAGTCCTATAGAAGGATGAACCATTGCACCGCCCCCATAAGAGTCGCCCGCGTTTTCTGGACCAGAGAAGGAGAGGGAGTAGCCTAGTTGAAGGCCTCCGTAAATACTCACCTTTTCATTGGGACGAAGAAAGTATTTGGCTTCCCCAAATAAAGGAAGGAAGGTGTGATCATAAAAATCAAGCGCTATTCCACCACCCACTTGTAGTCTTGGGTTGAATTGATGTCCTGCGCTAAAAGAAAGCAATTGAAAGCTGGCAACAGGATTATTATTCCGACTGGTAATACCTGCAAGGAAACCAAATTGGTAGGAGAGGTAAAAACCTTCGGTGCTGGTAGTATGTCCTTTTTGATGGACCAGCTCTTTTTTGTTGGCTAGTTTTATTTTAGAAATACTGCTGCTTTCCAATCGAATCACTTCTCCTGTTCGAAGTCGGAAAGTATTCCAGCCTGCGCTGTCTTGAGATAGTATTTGCGCTTTTAAAAAGCCTCCATTTTTTAGATAAATATTGCTAAAGGAATAGGCCTCTTGTGCTTGTAAAGAGGTGATGGAAAAAAAGAAGAGGAGGAAGAAAAATAGCAAAGGATATTTCTTATTCATAAAACGAATAATTTACTTCAAGTTTCGAGAAATTGATTGGGAATGAAGAAGATTAAAGCCAGGTTGCGGATCAAAGCCGCAACCTGGCTTTTTAGTGGCTCAAGTTTATTTGTCAGAAACGACTGGAATAAAACTTAGCTCTTTTAAATCATTTGGATCGTCAAAATTATATTGGTGAAAACCACTTTCCCCAATGACCAATAGAGTATTTTGATTGCCGGGAACTACGATGACATCTGTGGCAGGACGAGCGTCTAGGTGTTCCAATAAGTTTGAGCTGAGGCGAAGCGGATCGCTGATATCAAATACTTTTAATCCCGTTTCACCTTCACATAAAAAGAGCTTGTCGTCTTTGCCAGACAAGCCATGTGGATTGTCCATTGGGAAAGTATTGACCAGGCGTGGATTGGTGATGTCTGTTATGTCGATTAGGTCCAATTGGTTGATGCTTCCTCCATTACAAAGAGTACCTGTGCGGAGCGTCACATAAGCATAATTATCTTTTACATAAACAGGATCACAAGAAGTCCAATGTTCATAGCCAGAGATATAAGTAGGATTGCTTGGATCACTGATGTCATAGATCGACATACCGTTGGTGGAACCAAAAAATAATTTTTGCTTAAAAGCATAGATGGTTTCAATTCCCCAACCCACATTTAAAGTATTGACTTGAACGGGGCAATCGGATTGGTCGAGACTAAAAACCCGCAGATCCGTATCGTCAACAGTAAATAAATAACCATCTGTGATCGTAAAACGAGCAAGAGAACCGCCAACACCTCCAGCAGGTGCTCCTTGATCTCCCGCAGATTCCAATACAAAAAGATCATCATTTCTACCACTCCAGCCACCGCCACTAGTTTCACAATCTACTATTTCTGTCACCTCTTCATGTCTGTAATAAACCAAGGGATTGCCACTGCCGTCCAACCCAAAATGAGGGAAGGCGTTCTGGGTACGTTTTAGTAGTCTTGGATTTTGCAGATCTAAAAGATCAATGCTAAGTAGGTCGGTAAAATTATCGGCATAAAGGACTTGGTTGCGGATAGCGATATCGACATTTCCTGGAATGGAGAGAAAACCAATATTGTCGGGGGCGCTAGGATCGTTATTGTCGATGATGTGTACTCCTTCTCTTTTTTCGTTGATAAAGATGTAGTTATTGTAGAAGTATATTTTTCCTGGATTTACCAATTCTTTGGAAGCCTCCATTCTGATGTCTGCCCGGATATCAGCAAACGACATATAAACGGGGATTTCTTTGACGTAAGTGATTTCTCTTTGACATTGATCCTTTACACAGCTTTGAAAGCTTAGGAGAACAATGATTGCAAGTGTAAAATATTTAAACGTTTTCATAAATAAATTTTTTAGTGGAATAAATTAAAAACGTCAGAACCTTATAAAAAGCTTCCATCAACAACCTAATTATCTTTCTGGATACTTTGCAGGACAAAAGGTATTGCTGGCCATCGTTCGTGTGGGAATATTTCTTTAATCATACCACTAAAAACAATAGTAAAACCTTCCACCTTAAATTCTTCCTCTAGATTACATGCGATATAGCGACTATTTTCATCTTCCGCTAAAAAGATAAGGTGATCCTGTCCTACTTTTTTAATAATGCCTTTTTGCTTTTCCAAAGTTTCTTGAGTCTTGCGATCGGAAAAACAATCTTTAGTAAATTTTACTTCCTCTTGTGAGGCCGTAGCAGCAGGCGGACAAGCCTTAATCAAAAATAATAAGCCGAGTAAAAGTCCGGCCAAAGAAAATAGAGTATAGGTTTTCATGCCAATTGGATTTTGTAAATGATAACCTAAAGATACGGCTTTCCCTTTGGAGCTGTATATATCGTTCTGATATTTAATAATACGCGCTAGGAAAGGGAAGGGTTGGTAGGGCTTGAAAAAATAAGCGGTAAAGAATGATTAGTGATTTTATAGCGCTTAGTGAATTTTAGGGGAAAATAAAAGCTGGATCTTAATATTGTATTAGGGCTGTTGAGAAAAATAAAAAGCGGAGGTTTAATTTTGGGTGGGGGTGTTGAATAAGGAAGTTTAAATTTTGAATAATGATTTTTTTGACGAAAAAGCGCGATTTTATAGGGAGATCAAAGAAGGGATTAAACTAAATCATAGCATTGACCGCCCCAATCGATATTCGATATGGAATATTTCCTCTTCCATTTTTTTTCCTGAACACCCCTAACTTTAAAAACATCCCTTATTCTACCAGATTAATCAAAGTACGATAATCATCAAAATAAGCCTCTTGGGAAGGAAGTTCCAATAACTCCATCCATTCTTCTTCCGCATAAGTGCTTTCCAGATCGGGTAGGGTAGAAGCGGTTCTGATTTCAATTTTCCCTTGCTGGAGTTGTTGCATGCGCCAACGGAAAGTAGCTCCCATTTTGGACCAGATTCTCTCGTTGATTTCGATATGATCAGCATCGGCACTGACAGCTCTTGCTTCTTTAAAAGCCAATTGATTACGCGCCACCATGATGCCATCCTGGATGATAAAATAAGCGGTATGCGACCATTGACCGACGGGTTCCAATAGGTGGGAATACATGACCAATTGTAGATCTTCTTCATTGCGAATCAAATTTTCCCTACGGCGGGTGCCCCGCCACTTCAAATCTAAAATCGCTCTTTCATCGCCCCGTTCCAAAACAACATCTGCTTTTCCCCGAACTTCTGTCCCTTCAAAATCTCCCGTCAAATTCATCTCTGTTTCCAAAACCTTCCAACCATTGTTTTGAATCATAGACAAAAGACTCCAAGCAGATTTTTTGACACAATTGATAAAAGAAACACGCTCCGGTTCGCGACCATACATGAGCAAAACAGCTCCTTCTCTTGCCAATAAGCCCGGTGCTTTTCTTTGTACCCAAGCTTCCGTCTGCGCTCGATCCCAATTTTCGATGTCTTCTTTTAACAACCATTCAAAAAGGCGATGCGCCAGATTTCCCATCAAAGCTACATCACTTACAATACTCAAAATCGAAGACTGTCGCAATTTAGCTTTGCGTTGGAACACCCATTTGTAAGGATAGTAAAAAAGGCTGTCGAGGCTGGTAAAGGTCTCTCGTTCGTTTTGATCCATCTTATCCGCTTTGGAGATTTGGATAAAAGCTTGAGGGACGCCGAGTTGTTTGAAATCCAATTGTTCTTTTTTAGGCAATTGAAAATAACGTAGGAAAGTTTCTTGTCCCGTAGCCTTGCTAATGTCGAGGCTGATGGACGAGAGGTCGCCAAAGCAAGCTTCTAGTTCATCATGCAAAGGGTGTGGATAAACTTCACTGCCATTGATCTGGTGAGGTAAGACAAGCAAAAGTTGATTTTGACAATTTAAAACCGGTCGTGGCCTTTGCCAAAGCAACAAGGCATTGTCTTCTTTGGGCCCCCAAAGGTGAATGTCTTTTTGTTGGAGAAATTGAATTTCACTTTGATACCATCTGGAAAAAAAATAATTGGGTTCATTGCGACTAAAATTCCACCAAAGCAAAGTGGGGCTAGCGCCAATGATGGCACTAGAATGATGAATGTGTGGAAGGTGATGAACTTCTCTCGCTTTAAATAAAACTGGAGAGGGTTCATAAATGGTTCGTACGATTCTTTCCAATTCCAGATAGCTCAGGTCTTTTTCTTTTTCGGGAAGGGCTTCCACCAAATCTATGATTCTTTTGGATTGCTCACTAAGGACCAAGAAGGAGCTGTTTTTGCTGCCACTGTCTTCAAAGGCTTGGACGGCCCAGGATTTTAGGTATTTAAAAATTTCAATGACTTGTTTGGTTGGAACTCTTTCTTGTACACTGTATAGTTCCTTGCGTTCAAACCAAAAATTATATTGCTTTCTGATTTGATCGATATCTATGCTTTTATCCTTTTGGGCTCTTTCGTTGAGTTCTTCAAAATAAATGCCGAGCATGCGATTCCATCCTTCTCCTTTTAGACCCGGACTTGCGGCAATTTGCATAGCGATCCTTCTTCCTAATTCATCATCGAGTGGTTTTACAGAAAGGGTGACAAACTCCAAAATTTTATAAGGGTCAATAGGTTTCCAAAGAAAAGTAGAAACCAGTTTGAGGATTTGGAGACTGGGTCGGGCCAGGGAAGCAGA
>CALLVY010000397.1 GCA_938015925.1 uncultured Saprospiraceae bacterium | reverse complement strand
ACGATGGTAAAGCCTGGGTCTTTGCGGATGAGATAATGATTAACTAGATTTTTCTGACCAAGTACTTATAAAAAACCAAATGAGAATGGAACAAAAGCAAGGAAATTACAATGCCTTCTACATCTTAGTCTTACTCTTCTTTATGTGGGGTTTCCTCACCTCCATGAATGACATCCTAGTCCCTCATTTGAAATCTGTTTTTGAATTAAAAAACTGGCAGGCTCAATTGATTCAATTCTTTTTCTTCCTCGCCTATTTTGTGATGAGCATTCCGGCGGGAATATTGATTAGAAAAATTGGCTATAAAAAAGGCATCGTGGCTGGGCTGTTTTTGATGGGACTGGCTTCCTTTCTGTTTATTCCTGCAAGTTATATTCAGGTCTATGGTTTTTTCTTATTGGCTTTGTTTTTATTGGCCAGTGGAATTACCATTCTGCAAGTAGCAGCGAATACCTATGTAGCTGTTTTGGGGAAATCCGAAACCGCTGCAAGTCGATTAAATCTCGCGCAAGGATTCAATTCGATTGGACATACTTTGGCTCCCTTATTTGGCGCCTGGTTGATTCTCCAAAATACAGAAGTTGTCGATGTCAGTACCGTCCGAATGCCTTATGCGGTCATCGCTTGTGTCTTGATGATTTTGGCGGTCTCCTTCTTGTTTATCCGTTTGCCAGATATCGAACACGAAAAAGAACAAACGAAAAAGAGTTTCAATCTCTGGGAATACAAGCACCTTTATCTTGGTGCACTGGCCATCTTTTTTTATGTGGGGGCAGAAATTTCCGTGGGTAGTTTTTTGATAGAATACTTTAGAAGTGATCCGAGTATTGGATTGGATACCAAGACCGCTGGTTCCTACGTGGCCTTCTATTGGGGAGGAGCGATGGTCGGTCGATTTTTGGGTGCTATCTCTTTAGGAGAAAATAAATCCTTGGCAAAAATGATGCTCGTTCCGCTTATAGCATTGGTGGTCGTCAATGTAGTTTTAATGAGTAATGATACGCCGCTTTCTACAGCTTTTGGATTTGATATCATGTTGTTGGTGAACTTCCTGGCTTTCTATCTAGGTCGTTCTGTTTCCAATCAACAATTGGCGCTTTTCGCAGGAATCAATGCTTTACTAATTATAATCAGTATGTTTTCTGGTGGCAATATTGCGATTTGGTCGATCCTCGGAATCGGACTTTTTAATTCCATCATGTGGTCCAATATTTTTACCCTCGCCATTGATAAGTTGGGGCCTTTTACAAGTTATGGTTCTTCACTTCTTGTTATGATGATTGTCGGAGGAGCGGTCTTGCCCTTGCTACAAGGGATTTTGGCGGATATTCCAGCGATTGGGATTAAGCACTGTTTTATCTTACCGGTATTTGCCTATTTGTACTTGGTGTTTTATGGATTGGTTGGCTATAAAAATGAAATGACTGCTCAATGACCTGATGTCGTAGGGCTAGCTGGAAGGTAGACCCTGAATTGATGCTTTTATTTCCGTCAAATAATAAAGCATATAAAGCCTTGATTTTTTTTGTTACTTTTTTGTATCAAGACAAAAAACGTAAGACAAATCAGAGAGGAGTCTAAGAGGAGTGTCCTTAGCTTAAGAAAAGACCTAGGTTTGAAAAGAAGAGATTTGTGCTTGATGGGGTCTGGGTTTAAGGTAGGGCCTATCTGGAAGGTAGACCCTACCTTAATGACATTCCTTTCTAAGCATTCCTCCGAAAACATTTCCCCAATAAAACCTGCGCCAGCTTCTCCGAAATTTTAAACCCAGGCGTTCTCTCCAACCACATATATTCCCCATTCGGATTCACTTCCAGAAAATAATACTGACCATCAGGATGTAAGATGACATCAATAGCTCCATAGTTGAGCTGCAAACGATCCATGAGCGCCAGGAGCTTGTGTTTTAATTCCTCCGGTAGCGGGTATTCTACCCAATGATCGAGCAATCCAACGCCATCTTTTCGCCAATCGGTTTTGGTGTCTTCTGTTTTTTGAGAATCTATCGCAGCACTAAAAATTTCATCTCCGACGATGGTGACCCGTAATTCAAGGGCCTTAGGAATGGCTTCCTGAAAAGTCATCGGACAGAGTTCCAGGCCATCCAGTTCGTCGAGCATTTCCTTGTCCACCAGATTGGTGTAAACCACATTTTCAATGCCTTCTTGATAAACGGCGAAGGACGTCTGCATTTTAGTAATGATGCCATTGGGGCAGCGTTCGTAAAAACGACGAACTTCTTCGGCCTTATTGGTAATACAAGTTTTGGGAATATTTAGTCCCAATTCTGTGGCTATCTTGAGTTGGAGTTGTTTGACTTCTGCTCTTTTGACTATAGGGTAAGGGTCGAGAATAAAAGCATCCAGGGAATGTAATACTCCGAAAAAGCTTCGGCGACTTTCTTCTAACGACGGTTTTCTCAACTGTGGATCCAGGTCTTTTGGAATATTTTTCCCAACCCTTAATCGGCGATACCAACAAGCTGTGATTTCTGAGAGGTCGTGTCGTTTTTCTCCAATTTGTAAATAATTATTTTGAAGAGCATTGGAATAATCAGTGGTCAGTCCAACGGAAGTAGGGTAGAGGTCGGTGTCAAAACGAATCGCCTCTGCACCTCGATCATTTAAAACTTGCATGACATTATCGACACACTCATTTTCTTCTGTATGGGTAATGATTAATATTTTTTCTTTCATGATATTTTTTGAATTAGTGCTTTTGCAATAGCTTGAGAAATAGGTAGGTCTAAATCTTTTTCGAGCATGCCCCATTCTCCAACAGGGTTGACTTCCAGAAATACATATTGGCCGTCTGGCTGTACAATAAAATCTACCGCACCAAAAGAGAGTCCTAGTTGATGCATTAATTTTTTCAGCAAATCTTGCTGTTCCCGCGGAAAAGTAAAAGGCGTCCAAAAAACTTCCTTCGGATCTGACATTCTCCAATCCGTCAATCCCTTGGCCTCAATTTTTCCCGTAAAACATTCGCCCTCTACATAGGCTACCCGAAGTTCGAAAGCATTGGGAATATATTCTTGGAAGATCATCGGACAAATTTGCAGCATGTCCAGGTCTTCCAAATCTTCTCTATTTATTTTGGTGGTGTAAAAGGAAAAATCAGAAGCTCCCATGCCGAAGGAAAGAGGGGTGTGTAATTTTGCGATCATTTCTCCATCGAGACTTTCGAAAAAAGCAAGCACCTCTTGCTGTGAATTACTAAAAATACTTTTGGGGATATTCAGACCCGCTTCGCGGGCCATTCGCAATTGATAATATTTATCACTTGCTTGCTCCACGGTCGGAATCGGGTCTAGCCAAGGGAGCGGAGCGAGGGATTGAAAAAAAGAAGTTCTAACCGCGATGGATTCTTTGATAGAGGCTTGTAAATAGTTGTCTTCCATCTCCGCTTCAATGATGGGGCTCCAAATTTTTCGATACCAAACCGCTGCCAAATCCTTGCAGTCTATTTCCGCATTGGAAGTTTGGAGGATGACGCTTGCTCCAGATAAATCGACCCTTTGGCTTAGGCTGATTTGTTCGGGAAAAAGATCGGTATTGAATCTAAAGGAGGGAATTTTCTTTTCCTTTAGCGCTGCTGCCACTCGATCAATGGTAAAAAAATCTTTGCTATGCGAAAGCAGTAAAATAGTTTTCATCCAATAGTTGGTTTAGAAAGGTTGAAAAAATAAGTACTCGCGTGCATCTTCGATTTCCGACGTTTTTTATTTAGCTCAAAAGAGGACTTTGTTTTTTAAACAGCACTTAATAGAAGAGTGCCGGATACTTAGGATAGCATCCGGCACCAAGGGAAAAGGTTTAAATTTCAATACCTTCATCGCCATCGGAAGGGTACTTCATGGTTTCATATACTTTTGGGCCACCACCTTTCAGGTCTTTGGTGTCATCCAAAATTTGCTTTTCCAGAAATTTTGCGAAAAAGGGACTTTTACTAATTTTTACTTTTTTCATGATAGAAAAATTTTAGGGTGAAAGAATGAAAGCTTATTTGACAATCTTATATTTCATCATTGTCAGAAGGTGCTTTCTGTGTAAAGTACTTTGGCCCACCACCACCTTTAATGGTTGTCGTTTGCTCAAGTTTGTTGTTCTCCAAGAATTTGGAGAAGAATGGTTTTTTTACTGATTTTGATTTTTTCATAATGAATAAAATTTACTGGGTGATAAAATAAATACAAAAGTGGATGGTCAAATCCACCAAACGAATATTCGATTTTCCTCAAAAGACTCCACGTCAAAGGCACTTTTGACAGCGCGGCCAAAAGGAGCAATGAAGGTTTCGTTTGAAGGCCAACCTTATCAAGGTCAGCTAAAATTTGAGAGGATAACACGCCAAGAAAATGAGGAACACTGTTCCTATCATCAGCCTTTAAGCCCAGATGATGTGATCTGAGTAGCGGAGTGCTAAGGCTAATTTTAATGCAATTTTGAAAAAAAGGAGCTTTGTAAATCTAAAATAGAGTAGGGGATAAAAAGAAAGAAAGCCCCCTCTAAAGCAGATAGAAATTATGCAACAGGAATGTTACTTTTATCAAGCTCTTATTGCAATATAGGAAAAGCTGAATAAACTTGTTACTTCTGTTTCTGAAAAAATAAAATATTAACAGTTTGTGCGCTTGTGAGCAGGCAATAGGAAAAATCGGAGAAATAGAAAGAAAAGGAAAATAGGAAAGGAAAAAAATGTGAGACTGGAGGGATTCGAACCCCCGACCCCTACCCTGTCAAGGTAATGCTCTAAACCAACTGAGCTACAGTCTCATGTACTTTGATGTCTGAAAGAGTATCAGCAACGATCAAAGCCGGACGCAAAAATAGCACAAAAATTAAAAGAGTCAAGTGAAATGACGTTTTTTTGTGTTGTAAGGTTTAATTATTTCTGTGAGAATCTCAAGAAAGCATAAGAAGTGGGAGCTTTGCTCCAAAATTGGATAGGATTCTATGATAAAAGTAGTTTTTTGTATTTTGTACAGAAAGCCTTTACAAGGTAATTCTTATTGATTTCAGAAGACATCGGCCAAGTACAACATCTAAGCCTTTCAATTCACAAAACCATGCCCCCCTCCAATAAAATCTACCAAGAACGAATCAATCAAGTCATCGACTACGTCAATGAGCATTTAGAAAAGTCCTTTAGTTTAGAAGAGCTGGCCGCAGTCGCTTGTTTTTCTCCTTACCATTTTCATCGGATCTTTTTGGCGATCACTGGCGAGTCCATCAATTTCTTTACCAATCGAGTCCGTTTAGAAAAAGCCGCTCGCTTGTTGAAATTGTCGACTGCTTCCTTGTCGGGAGTGGCGATGGATTGTGGCTTTTCTTCTCCTTCTACTTTTTCCAGATCCTTTAAGCAGTATTTTGGAATAAGCCCGAGTGTCTACAAAAAGAAAGGAGTCATTGAGAATAGCAAGATTTGCAAAGAATTGTTTCCCATGAAGGACTACCTTGTGCCTATGTCTGACGAAGCATTGAAGAAAGCTTTTCCCGTGGTGCTAAAAACATTGCCGCAAAGACGAGTTGCTTATATCAGAGTCGTCAATGCCTATGAAGAAGGCTTGGTACTTCAGGCTTTTGAAAAAATGATTGAATGGGCGAAGAAAAATAATTTGTATGACACGGAAACGATTTTTGGAATGTCGATAGATGATCCCATGACGACGCCCAAAGAAAAATACCGCTATGAAGTTTGTCTGACGCTTCCTTCCTCTTTTAAGGAAGAACAGGATTTTCCTTTAGCAATCATGGTCATGCCCCGATGCAAATATGCCGTCACTAAAGTAGCTGGAGACATTAGAGTCGTAGCCACCGCCACAGATTATCTTTTTAATAACTGGTTGATCAATAGTACTTATGAACCAGAACACCAACACGGCTTAGAAATATTTTTAGACAAAGAAAAGGTCTGCAACTGGGAATATTTTGATTTGGAACTTTGCATACCGATTAAAAAACTTTGAACAAATTTCTAATAAAATTTAATAAACAAAATTATGATGTATTATTTTAGCTTATTCTTTTCGCTGTTTGCAATTATTGCCCAAGCACCTTTTTGTAATAATGCTTCCCCAGAAATAGAAACAACTTTAAACGAACCACTAAACAATAGCCATATGAAATTAGGAGTATTTTCCCTAAGTCTAAGTGTCAAAGATCTCAAAGTCTCCAAAGCGTTTTATGAAAACCTCGGTTTTACCGTTTTAGGTGGAAAGATGGAGAGTAATTATCTCATTATGAAAAATGAGAATACCATAATTGGTCTTTTCCATGGAATGTTTGAAAATAATATTATGACCTTTAATCCAGGTTGGGATGAAAACGCAAAAAATACAGATCCCTTTGATGATATTAGAACGATTCAAAAAGAACTAAAAAGTAAGAGCGTGGAATTGATGAGTGAAGCAGATGAAACGACTTCTGGCCCTGCGAATTTTATGGTGATGGATCCTGATGGGAATGTGATCATGTTTGATCAGCATCGCTAGTAGCTTGGTAGGAGCGTTTTTTAATGAACTAAAAAAAGCCAAGCTATAAGAGGCCAAAGCATGGCACACCAATCAATATTCGATATTGCTTATTTCGTATTCGATATTCCTTTTTCTAAAACTCTCCCAACCCAAAATTCTAAATTTTCTAAAACTAAGCAATACCTTAGCCCCTCAAAATTTAGAAAAACTTTGCATGAAATATTTCCCTGCCATAAGTTCCACCCTTTCTCCTCCAGCCCTCGCCCAACTGGTCCTCGAAAAATATGGAGGCTCCCAAAACCTCACTTGCGAAACCCTCCGACTAGGCGTCAATCACACCTATTTAATCAAGGACGCAGCCACCAAATATGTCTTAAGAGTTTATACCTACAATTGGCGGACAGAAGAGGAAGTACTTGCAGAAGTGGAATTGCTGAATACTTTAAAAACAAATCAAGTCGGGGTATCCTATCCTATCCCAGATAAAGAGGGACAATACCTTCAGCGAATTGCTGCTTGCGAAGGCGAACGATTCGCAGTATTGTTTTCTTTTGCAGAAGGGGAAATCGTAAGAAATCCAACAGAGAAAGACTGCTACCACCTTGGCTTAGAAATGGCCAAAATGCATCAAGTCACCAATGCCTATTCCATCAATAGAAAAAACTATGATGCAGAAAACCTCGTCGCTTGGGCTTTAGAAAAGCTCGAAACAAAATTTGATAGCTCGCTGGAGGAAATGAAATTTATCAAAAAAGCACTAGCCGAAATTTCAAGTCAATTTGAGCAGGCCGATAGGAATCAATTGCGATTTGGAGCCATTCATTTGGACGTCTGGGCGGATAATTTGAAAATCGCTGAGGGCTCGAAAATCACAATGTTTGATTTTGACAATTGTGGGAATGGTGGCTTATTTCTCGACATTGCTTATAGCCTGATGCTTTTGTTTAGAGGGGAACCGGATAAAGTACTTTTCGAAAAGAAAAGAAATCGCTTTTATGAAGGTTACGAATCCATTCTAAAAATTAGTGAGGAAGAAAAACGGCTAGTGCCTTATGGAAGCTTGGCGATTTGGCTCCACTACTCTGGCGTACATGCGCAGCGATTTGATGATTTTACCAATCCTTTCTTTAATGAGGGCTTTTTAAAATATTGGATCAATACCGTAAAAGTTTGGTTGAGCTTCCATGACGTAGAAATCTAAAATGCTATTGCATGCTCCGCAAAATCTCCTGCGCTTCTTTATATTTAAAAGCACCATCCACAATTTTCTCCAATTCTTTTTGAGCGGCTCCTTGATCTTCCATTTGCAAATAAGCCAGGGCCAAATACCATTGACTTTGCTCTACAAAAAGGGGAGGAGCCTGGGCCAGAATATTTTTCAAAAGCGGAATAGCGGTTTGAGGTTTTTGCTGAGAAAGTTCAGAAATAGCTTGGTAAAAAACCAGGGAAAGAACTTTCGGACTTTCTTGCTGAAGTGTTGCAAAAGCTTGGGCGGCAGTAGCAAAATCTTTTTGCTCGTAGGCTTCGATGGCTTGGGTCAGTGCAGGGGAAGTATTGGGAGCATTGGAGGAACTTCGCTGGTTTAAGACCATTTTGTATGGAGTGAAATGTTGGGCGTAGAGATTTGTTCCACCTTGGTTGGAGGAAGAATCAAAAAAGTTATAAGCCAATACTAAAAGCAAAAAACTTGCCGCGACGAGCAAAAGCCGACGAATGGGCAAAGAGAAAATGGGGGTCGAAGCTTTGGGATTAGAATGCTTGGTTTCCCATTTTTGATCTGCCTTTTTTAGCTTCGCTCTAAAGTCATGGATGCCTTCTCCTTTCAGGCTTTCTTCCACCTGGCGATGCAAAACCACTTCTTGCTGTAAAGCAGAATTTGATTTCAACTGATTTTCAAAATCAAGCTGTGCGGCCTTTTCCATTTTACCAGAAAGGTATTGTTCAATTAAGTCATATTTTTCTTGCTCTTCCATGAGAATGAATTATTGATTGCTTAATTCAGCAAAGTTTGGGTCAGTCTGGATAGCTTTTATTAATTTTTCCTTACAAACAAATTTGCGCTTTTTGATATAGTTTTCACTGGTATCTAGTTTTGCGGCGATTTGTTTTAAGGGCATTTTATCAAAAAAGTATTGTAATATTTTTCGACATTTTTCTCCCAATAGATCAAAGTGTTTGAAGAAAAGCTGTTCTTTCTCGGATTGCTCCAAACGGCTTTCTATGTCTATATCCAGATCTACCAATTCTACTTCTTCTAAAGAACTACACTGTCGATTTTTATTTCTCAGGCGACTCAGCCAAAGGTTTCGACACATGATCCGGATAAAACTTTTCAAGGTACAAGTGAGCGTAAAATCCCCCTTTTCTAATTTTCGAAACAAAGCGATCAGTGCCTCCTGGAAAATATCCCGGGCATCCACTTCGGAACCATTGTTCTCTTTTACCCACTGAATGACAGCAGGTAAGGCGAGCTCATAAACGGCTTCAATTGCGGGAGAACGACCAGGGAGAATGCCCTCCAAGAGTTGGTGATCGTCTGAATTAGCGGCTTTGATCATAGTCATATAGCATAACAGCAAGATAGGTTACCCACTTTGTTCTAATTTTTTTCATTTAGTTCAAACAGCAAACAAAGGTTTTTCAGGGTTTTCGTCTGTAAAGGTGAATTAAGGAATATAGGAATTAGCTATTTACTTTGCGGAAAAAATGATGGGCTAAAGATATAAACTCTTGCTGTAAAGAAGCTTTATATTTTAAAAATCTAGGCTAAATTTTGTTCCTTTTTTGCCAGGGAAATGGTGCGTTTTGCATGCAGTGTGTTGAGTTTGTATAAAAGGACAGGATAAGTCTCTCCGCTTATTCTTTCGATTGCAGGGCTTCTATTTTCTGCGCCAGCCATTTTCTTTCCGCGATGACCTTTTTGGATTGGATTTTTGCCAATAAACTATTGATTCTCTTTGGATTGAATCGAGTACTGGGGTGGATGATTTGTTTGACTAAATCAATAAAATGGGTGTAGCCTTGCCTTTGGAGATCGGGTAGGTGAGATTTGGAGATTCGGAAAATAAAGATTTTAAAAGCTTGGATTTTGGATTCGAGGAGCGGCGAATTCAACTCATAATAGATTTGCACTTCGAGGCGACGACTAGATAGTTTTAGATAGGTATCTTCAAAATTGAAGACCAGTTGATCCAAGGCTTCCTGGAATTGCTTTTTAGCAAAAAATAGTTGAGCGCGATTTAGGGCATAAAGAGATTCTGAATTTTCCAGGCCGATGATTTTGTGTCGGTAGTCTTCTAAAAATTGTTCGACCCAATCAAAATCTTCCACCTTCAATCCCAAAGTGACCATGTTTTGAAAACTAGCAGAAAGCAATCCACCATTAGAATCAAGAACGCCTTGCGTCAGTCCAATTTGGTACAAGGAAAACAACTCCTGCAGGTATGCCTCCTGACCTTCATTGAGTTGGTGGGTAGAATAATTGCGCATCACGCCGTGTACCAATTGTCTTTGTGTCAAGCCAATTTTCATGGCCGATTGATCGTAAAGCTTTTTTAGTTCTTGGAAAGTGGGCGCATTGGGCGCCTCTTTGAGCAAGAGATAAGTCTGATAGAGTAAATGGAGTAAGGGTTCGGCTTTAAATTTTCCAGCTTCAAACAGGGGCTCTAATAATTCCATCGTATCCAGACATCCATTGGCGGCTAGTGGTACATGGTATTTACTTTGGTCGAGAAAGACACAGGCCAATTCCAATTTGGCAGCCACAAAAAAATGGTCGAGCTGCGATAAAGTCTGTGGCAAATTCAAATCCGTTTTACGTCGATTGAAAACACTATAATGGTCAGACAATTCTCTGGCGAGCAAAAAATCATACCAATAATGAGGAACGTCCTTAGTGGTTTGAGCGGCTTGTAGCTTCGTGGCTTTGCGATGCTGGTCGAGGAATTTTTTGGCCAAATCTTTTTCCCGCATAAAAGCCAGTGTATTCATAAAAGCGGGCGGAGGACCAAGGTATTGGTGTTGATAGTGGGTTTCTATAAATCCTTGGAGCACCTTATTGGCCTTGGTCATCAGGTGTTTAAATTTCCTTTCGTGAAAAACTTGGGTTGGAAACAATCTGCTAAAAACCTTTTGTTTGCTTAATTTAGGATGATCATAAGTAGGGGAGAAGCGTTGAAGGTATTGGAAAAGGGCGATCAATTCAGAGACATTGCGTCCTTGAAAAAAATAAGGAGAGTTTAAATAATCATCAAAGCGTTTGAGTTCTTTTTGATTCAGATTTTTTAGTAGGCTCAGTAATTTTGTCTCATACATGAACGGGTGAAATTTACGCTGGAGCTTTTAGAAGAAAAAGATGCTATAGAAAAAAGAACTCCAATGTGTGAATAAGTTGGAAAAAGTGTAATCAGATTTTTTGCTCAAGTAAATTATATTTCCACATTAAATTACCAAAAATAAACAATATGAAAAATCCAATCTTTAGCGCCTTATTCCTTTTTCTATTTTTGACGTTTAATAGCTTTTTATACAGCCAAACCAATGAGGCTACGATTTTTGAACTGACAGACACAGATGCGCGTTCGGTCGCCGGGGAAGTTCATCAATTATTACAAAATAAAGCCGAATATCCAGGCTTTCCTTCTCAAAATGAACTAGAGACTTACTTTGAAAACGCTTTCAGTTCACCCCATGTGCTTTATGATCCGAGTTCCTGTTTGCAATCTGGCGTAAGGGCTTATAAAAATGTACACGGGCAAATTTGTTTTCGTTTTGATAATTTGATAAACTCGACGAATGGCAACTTAGTGGTGGGGCGGCTAGATTATTCTGATCCCAATTTTCCCGCTTCCTTTATTATTTATGGAAATGTATTGAATACAGGGATTGATCTTCCTGCAAAAGACTTGCATTGTCAGGTTTTTCTCATTGGCTACCTTTGCCCTTCTACAAATCCGAATGGACCACAGTTGGCCAATAAATTTGAAATACTGATCGTCGATAAAAATATCTTATAATTTATGCTCTTTTATCCACTCCTTAGAGGCTAAGTGTTTTCTTAAACGCCGTTGTTTTTTGAAAATAAATTTAACCTTCGAGGAGTGATTTTTTATTGGTATTCTCCTTCCAAATTGTAATAAGAAAGCCCCTGTTGATTTTTTAAGTTTACATCGAAATAATTAGAAACAGCAAGGGCCCTGACTGATTTCTTGATTCTTAAACTCCTGCTTTTGGCAAATACTTCTTTGCCAAAAGCAACCTTAAAATCAGTTATCTTATGAAACGATTTAATTTTTTTCTATTGCATTTTTTGGGCTTTGGTTCTTTTTTGATCGCTCAGGAAATGCCTGTTGAGCCTGTTCCTGTTCAAGTAGCATCCATGAAGTGTGGCGCCCCGCCTTCTTT
>CALLVY010000396.1 GCA_938015925.1 uncultured Saprospiraceae bacterium | reverse complement strand
TTGAATTTCCAAAAACCTTCCCACAAACGATGTTCCTTGATAAACTCTATTGCTTCCAGGTTTTTTTCAAACCCAAACTTAAAGTCTTTTATAAATTGAGAAACAGAAGATCTTGAGTGCATGTAAAAGTTGATTTTATCGGAAAAATTACCTCTTCAAAGTAAGGCATTTTGAGGGTACAATCAAGATAAGAAGATTAGTCCGGTTTCCCGATAAAAATATACTGATGGATTCTCCTTATCTTCACAGGCACTTAAATAATCGATAAACAATGCGTCTACTAATTAGCCTCTGCTTTTTTTTCTTTCTTACTTTGACAACGGCTCAAAGCCAGCAAAAAATAGCCATGACCCCCGCCGTCTACGACCAATGGTCTACCATTGGGAATACTCAATTTTCCAATGATGGTCTTTGGATTTCTTATGAATTAAGAAAGGAAGGAGGCGACAGCCGACAATGTCTTTTCGATGCAAACAAAGATGTATTGCACTCCTTCCCCAATAGCAAAGGAGGACGCATCAGCGCAGACGATCGCTTTCTCGTTTTTCAAATCCATCCACCTACCGATAGTCTAAAAGCTATGCGCCGCAGAAAGGTGGACAAAGAAAATTTGCCCGCACCTAGCTTGGCTATTTTTGATTTTCAAAATCAGCAAATCGATACGATCCAAAACGTTGCTTCTTTTTCATTGCCCCAAAAATGGTCTGGCGCTTTGGCTTATCTCCTCGCCCCTGCGATCAGAGATACCACCATTGCCGATTCCTTACAAGCGAAAAAAGAAAATGAGAAAAATGGTTTTAGATTGACGCTTAGAGATCTGACGAGTAAAAATGAACAGACCTTTCCCTATGTCACTCAGCATGTACTGGCAGAGGAAGGCGCTCAAATACTTTTCACCAGTAAAGGAGATAAAGAAGATTTCCAAGCTGGTGTTTATATTTATGATTTTGAAAAAAAGCAATTGCAAAATCTTTTAAACAGCAAAGGGGATTACCAGCAACTTTGTCTCGACTTGGATGGAAAACAAGCCGCTTTTCTCCACAAGCATAAGAGCAATAAAGACAAGACGGCCTACGAACTTTATCATTGGTCCAGCGGCAATGAATCTTCCGCGAAAATCGCCAGAGAAGAAGCGCCTTTTTTACCTAAAGAATGGCAGATCAGTAAACATGGGGAATTGCGGTTTTCTAAAAATAAAGAAAAACTATTCTTTGGGATTGCCCCTGCTCCTATCGTGCAAGACAGTACTTTGCTGGAAGAAGAAATTGTCAATGTCGAAGTCTGGCATTATCAAGACAAACGGATTTACCCACAGCAGCAAATCGAACTAGAAAAAGATCAAAAAAAGACTTATGATATGGTCTATCATTTGCGTCGCAAAAATTTTGTTCAACTAGGAAATACCGATACGCCTAATGTACTCTTTGCCGATGAAGGCAATGCCAATGCGACCTTAGCTTATAATGACCAACCTTATCTCGAACGCATCTCCTGGGAAGGCTTCCCTTCCTATCGCGATGTCTATTGGGTAGACCTAAAAAGTGGAACGAAAAAAAGGATCGCCAAAGAACTTCGGGCGGAAGTCCGTCTTTCTCCGGATGCTCAATACGCCTATTGGTACAGCACCCCTGACTCGGCATGGTACGCTTGGTCAGCTACTCAACAAACCCTCCAACCTTTACACCAATCTATAAGCGTTCCCTTCTATGATGAACTCAATGACAGCCCCAAGCATCCCTGGGATTATGGGATTGCCGGATGGACGGAGAAGGACAAAAATATTTTGATTTACGATCGTTATGATATTTGGAAAATGGATCCGAGTGGTCGCAAAGCGCCGCAGCGACTAACACGTGGACGAGAAGAAAAAACGATTTATCGCTATCTCAAAACAGACCATGAAACACGCTTTATTGATTCGAAGTTGCCAGGTTTACTGCATGCACATCAGGAGAAAGATAAGAATGAAGCTTATTATCATATCAACTGGAAATCCGGAAAAACAGATCTGTTAGTCTCCGGTAATTTTGCCTTTTCCAAAAAACCACTAAAAGCCAAAGACAATAATCACTGGGTCTTCACCGCAGAAAATTATCAAACCTTTCCAGATCTGCTGTACAATCAAAATGGTAATTTTAAAGAATCTAAAAAAATTAGTTTAGCCAATATACAGCAATACGAATACAACTGGGGCAGCATCGAACCTTATACTTGGACGGCACCGGATGGACAAATTCTAAATGGCTTATTGGTCAAACCAGAAAACTTTGACCCTAGCAAAAAATATCCCCTACTCGTCAATTTTTATGAACGCAGTAGTGACCGACTGCATCGACATCGCGCCCCTTATCCTCACCGGTCTTCGATCAACTATACCTATTATGCCAGCAAAGGCTATGTCATCTTCAATCCAGATGTACCTTATCGCGTAGGCTACCCGGGGGAAAGTGCGGAGCGATCGGTGATCTCTGGAATAAATGATCTGCTCTCCAAAGGGTTCATTGATACGGAAAGAGTTGGCGTACAAGGGCACAGTTGGGGAGGTTATCAGGTGGCGCATTTGTTGACTAAGACCGATATTTTTCGTTGTGCGGAATCAGGTGCTCCGGTAGTCAATATGTTTAGTGCATATGGAGGCATCCGTTGGCGTTCTGGTTTGAGTCGGATGTTTCAGTACGAACATACCCAAAGTCGGATTGGAGGTACCATTTGGGAATATCCTGAACTATACATGGAAAACTCTCCGCTTTTCAATTTAGATAAAGTCAACACTCCCGTACTCATTTTACACAATGATAAAGATGGCGCGGTGCCTTGGTATCAGGGTATCGAATATTTTGTAGGCCTCCGTCGATTGGGCAAACCCAGTTGGTTGCTCAATTACAATGGCGAACCCCATTGGCCTGTAAAACGCCAAAACCGATTGGATTTCAATTTGCGCATGGAACAATTTTTTGATCATTACTTAATGGATGCTCCAATGCCTTCTTGGATGCAAAGAGGCGTCCCGGCTATTGAGAAAGGAATTTTGCAAGGATTAGAAAGATAATCTAGCCCAGAGGAATTTTCTATCCAACACTTGTGTTAGAAAGGTTTACCTTCGCTTGGCTTTAAGCCCAAAAAATGCCCTTTCCTAACCTTACAAAGAATGCGTAAAATCATTGAGCTTTTTACCGAAGCTTTAAGTAGTGATAAAAAAGATTTCACCTCCGGAAGTATTCGTAGGGCAATCGTCCTTTTGTCCATTCCCATGATTCTTGAGATGATGATGGAATCGCTCTTTGCGGTGGTGGATGTTTATTTTGTTGGAAAAATAAGTGTCGACGCCGTTGCCACTATTGGACTTACCGAATCGGTTGTCATGTTGGTTTTTTCATTGGCCATTGGTTTGAGTACTGCCGCTACGGCGGTTGTCGCTCGACGGATTGGAGAAAACAATCCGATAGGTGCGCGGGAAGGAGCGGTGCAGGCGATTATCATTGCCCTTTTTATTTCTTTACTAATGGGAATTAGTGGTGCTTATTTTGCGGAAGACATTCTCCGCTTGATGGGAGCTAGTGATTCGGTCATTGCTTCCGGGTCGGGTTATACGAAGATTATCTTTGGTACCAATATCGTCATTGTTTTGCTTTTCTTG
>CALLVY010000395.1 GCA_938015925.1 uncultured Saprospiraceae bacterium | reverse complement strand
GAAATGTTTTTTTATATCCCAACTCATTGTCTTTGATTTTGATTTCCAATTGGGGCTTTTGTATCGCCTCCTTTTCAGAGCCATACCATCGCACCCGGAATTTTTTACGCTCCGCAACTCCGACTACATTCTCGTGATAAGTCGTCAAACCGGGCGTATCAAAATAGATATTATTGATTTGTCGGTCGGGAAATATTTTGCGCAGACCTGCGGGATGGCTTCGGATAGACTGGTGGGTCATCGCCAAACTTAAATCTTCTATTTTATATTTTCTTTCGTAGCGCATTTGGCTTTTTCAAAGACCAGGAAAAACTACAATTTCACTGTTTCCACGATTTCTAAACCATAACCATCCAAACCAATTCGGCGTCGTGTGCTATTGGTCATCAATCGCATTTTAGAAATCCCAAGATCTCTTAAGATTTGGGCACCTACGCCATAATCTCTTTGCGCCGCACTCTCCAAACCTTCGGTAAGCGATGGCTTTTCTGAAACCACTCCTTTTTTCCGATCCTCGTATTCTTGCAATTTAGATACAATCGATCCTTCCTTTTCACTTTGTCGCATAAACAAAAACAAGCCTTTGCCTTCTTCCGAAATTCGATTCATTGCTTTATGCAAGATCGTTCCATATCCTTTAAACAACATCCCAAAGATATCATTGGCTTCGGTAGAAGAATGGACTCTTACCAAGACCGGCTCGCTTTCTTCCCAATTTCCTTTTTTGATGGCCAAATGGGTATCTCCATTAGCAGCTTCCGAATAAGCAATGACTTCAAAGGTGCCAAAAGGCGTTTCCATATCGACACTGATTTCGCGCTTTATGATCCGTTCATTTTGCATGCGATAAGCAACGAGATCTTTGATAGATATTATTTTGAGTTGATGTTTGGCTGCAATTTCTACCAATTGCGGAAGTCGAGCCATGGTACCATCTTCATTCAATATTTCTACCAAAACACCCGCCGGATAATAACCTGCCATTTGTGCCAAATCAATCGTCGCTTCCGTGTGGCCGGTTCTTCTTAAAACACCACCTGTTTTGGCTCGCAAAGGAAAAATATGTCCTGGACGTGCTAAGTCGGTGCCCTTTGTTTTAGGATCAATCAAAGCGCGGATTCCGGTAGCCCGATCATGAGCAGAAATACCTGTCGTACAGCCTTGACCGATCAAATCAATCGATACGGTAAAAGCAGTTTCGTGCAATGCGGTATTGGTATTGACCATCATTGGCAGATTCAATTCATCTGCTCTTTGTTCTTCAATCGGAGTACAAATAAGACCGCGACCATGAGTCGCCATAAAATTAATAATCTCCGGAGTAATACACTCTGCAGCGCAAACAAAGTCTCCTTCATTTTCTCGATCTTCATCATCAACGACGATGATTACTTTTCCTGCTTTGATATCCTCAATAGCTTCTTCAATAGTATTCAAAGTGATATTATCCATTACGTTTTGGTGGTTGCCAGACATTGCTTTGTACTCCTTTTAGGTAAGTAAAAAACCCTTCCAGGAGGGCCAGGTTCATTTTATTAAAATAGGTGATGTTTCGAAAAAGTAAAACATTCATTCCAAGGTTTCTCAAAAGCGTATCCAACATTGGAATCAAGATCAACCAGATCGCTAGTAAAGACAACAAAGCAAGATAGATTAGGTTGCCTTGAAATGATAAAAAGGTACTCGTTAATACTGCGAAGATAATAAAAAAGGGGCCGAACCATCGCAAAACCTTATGGGATAAAAAGCCAAAAGCCAAACTTTTCCAAGGAGGCCAAAGCAAATGCTTAAAAGTGGCCAGATTTTTAAAGTTTCCAGCAGATATCCGGGCTTTCCGGCGATATTCTTCGCTGATCTCGTGGGAAAGACCTTCGTGACAATAGGCTTTTAGCTCATTGATCGCCAAGCCTCCTTTTTCGTAGGCTTTCATGGTGATGTAAAAATCGTCGACCAAATACCCAGAAGGTACGGGTTCGTAGAAACTAGAACGCAAAGCATAGCAACCTCCGAATGGTCCGATCATTTTTCCCCAGGCCAAGCTTTCCATCTGTTTGAGATTTACTTCGCGATTGACATATTGGCGTTCGGAACGGCTAATGCCTTCTTTTTTAACTCCCCTACTTTGCATATTGGCATCGACCAGAAAAATCTCGGAATTCTTAAAATGTTGAGCCAATTGCAGCAAAGTATCTTCTTCTAAAATCACACTCGCATCGGTAAAAAGAAAAAGGTGATCTTTTCCTAATTCCTGTTTTTGTGCGGCACTTTTTACTAAATCATTGACTACGATGGGTTTGCCTCGTCTTTGGGTAAAGGGAAAGAAATGGAAATTTGGATATTGGTCGGCATAAGCCTGTACCAGTGCATTGGTCGCATCGGAAGAACAATCAGAGCCAATAAATATTTGCAATTGCTGGGCTGGGTAATCGACTTTGGCCAGGCTTTCTAATTTTTCGGAGATCACCAATTCCTCATTGTAAACCGACATGATGACCGAAACATAGGGCCAAGTTTCTCCTTTCTCATATACTTGTTGATTGGGACTTCGTCCTCTAGACAGGAATTTCATAATCAGCGGATACAAAAGATAGGTATGTACCAATCCCAATATACTCCCCCAAAATATTATTTCCGCCAATAAATACATAGGGCGAATTTAGGCCTTTCTAAGTAATTTGAAGGAAATAATGGCAGCAATTTTTTGAGGCCTTCTTTAGCTAAAAGAAAACGAACTTTTGTTGGCTACTTTTTCTGATTGGATAGAAAACGTAAAACTGAATAATGGATCAACTAAGGCTGATGATCTGGCCTTCTAGAATACCACTTCTAATTGATATTGGATATTTTTAAACGAGAGAGAATATCCAATCATCAATGGAACTAAATATTTTGGAAAAGCCTAAACGACTTCCAATCGCTTAGCTTCATATACCTTTAGTAAGTCCTTGGCAACCGAGAGGTTATCATAGTTCTCTACAACAAAAGCTTGAGCTGATTGGCCGATTTTACTCAACTGTCCATTACTCTCGATACAGAATTGGAAGCAATTGATAAATTCTTCTACCGTATCTGCCACCAATACTTCTTTTTGGTGAGCGGCATTCACTCCTTCTAAACCCATACTCGTGGTCACGACTACTTTTCCAAGCGCCATTCCTTCCAGTATTTTTGCACGCATACCGCTTCCCGAAAACAAGGGCACAATCATCACGGAATGTTTGTTGATAAAATCTGTGGCATCTGGCACTTCTCCGTGGATGGTCACATTCGGTTTATTGATTTGGCGAATGGAATCGGGGGTATTTCTACCGGCGACATGTAAGGTCAAATGAGGGAAACGTTTTTGCAATTTTTCCCAAACATTATCTAAGAACCATTGCAAACCCTCTTTATTGGGCATCCAATCCAGAGAACCAATAAAGGAAATAGAAATATCCCGGTGGTAACTTTTAGGATCTGGAATATAATCTCTTTGATCGATACCGATTGGGGTCACGATGGATTTTCCGCGGTATCCAAACTTCTGAAAAGTCTGTAAATCCTTCTCACTGATTGCGACTAGGAGGTCGTAGTTGACCAACTGTTGAATTTCAAAGTTCCGCAATTTCTTAGTGAGGTGTTGGAGGTACCAACGCCTGATAAAATTGGGTGTATTTTCACTCACTCGCTCCCAGATTTCATGTTCCACATTGTGGGCTCGCATGGCAATCGTAGCTTTGGAGTACTTTCGGATAATCGGAATATAAGGCGCTAAATAGAGCGTTTCTAATTGGATGACATCAAAGGTATTTTTTTGAAGTAAACGCGTTAGGAAACGAGCAAAATCATCCGAAATAAAACGCGAAATATGGTAAGATTCTTCTGAAAACAGGTTGAGAAAAGCATCCTTGGGTTTCAATTCATTGTCCACTTCCACAAAATGGATTTGCCGATAATGGTCAAATTCATCCGGAAGTTGCTTGACATCGAAATAATGCTTCTTGGTATTCATCGCCAACAAAGTCAACTCTGCTCCTAATTGATGTAAAGCCTTGCTTAAGTGGGTAACAGCGATGGCTTCACCATCTTTCAATGGAAATGGGAATTTCTTGCAGAGCTGAAGAATTTTCATATACCAATAATTTAAAGTTTAAAGCTGGCCATTTGGGTAAAAACAGTATAAAACTGTTTGGCCTGGCTAGTAGATTGTTTCGTTAAGTTCTGATAATCAATAAATTGTAAGATTCTATTCGATATCTTCAGCTTTAATTATTAATAAATTGGTATAGATCTTTTGTCAGTGGGAAAGTACAAATTTAGTTTTTTTCTCTTAGTTTCAATGATTTTAGCAATCAACTTTTAAGTCTTTTTTACTAATTCTAAAAAACCTCCTCTTCTTCCGGTCTCCATTCTGGCGATACAATGCAATAGAAGGCTAAAGCTACATTCCCCGTATTTTCTACGAATTGATTGGCTCCAGGCGGTACAAAAACCAAATCTCCTGCTTCCACCAACTGTTCTTTTTGATCCACTACTATTTTTCCTTGTCCACTAAGAAAAAGATACAATTCCCCACTTTTCAAGGCATGAGGCAAGGAAGCCCGTCCAACTTCAATTTTGGCTTGCGCCAAACTATAAGGAATCTTCAATCCATCCTTATCCGGGTGTAATACTTCCTTTAAAACCGTATGGTCACCTGCCAAAAAACTTGGAATCTGGTCAATTTTTTTAAATATCATCAGTTGAATGTGTTGAGGTTGTTTAAGAATTGCTGCTTGTAGTGAAAAATAGAGATTTGAAGCAAGCAAGTAGTTTTTAAACAACTTCGTTGGATAAACGTAAGCAAAACGATTTCTGCGGCGAGGAAAAAGACAAATGCCTGGCAATTGCTCCTAAACTTCCATCTATTTCCCTTTCCTAATTTTCGCTAATATAGGGAATTAAGTTAGTCGCTATCTATTTTAGAATAATCTCTAATTCCTTAGCAGAATTTACTACTGGTTTCCCTATTTTTGGGGCTTCATGATAAAAGCAAAAAATATCCATAAATCCTACGGCCAACTCCACGTTCTAAAAGGCGTCAATTTAAATATTGAAAAAGGAGAATTTGTAACCATTGTTGGAAAATCAGGGGCGGGAAAGAGTACCCTCTTGCATATCCTCGGGACACTAGATTTGGCAGATCAGGGCCAATTGGTGATCAATGATCAAAAGATCAGCGATTTAAACCCTAAACAATTGGCCGAATTTAGAAACCATAACCTTGGTTTTGTTTTTCAATTCCACCACCTTTTGCCAGAGTTTACGGCCCTCGAAAATGTGTGTATTCCGGCTTTCATTAAAAAACAGCCAGAAGCGGAAGCTCAAAAAAGAGCCAAAGAACTATTGGATTATCTCGGCTTGGCAGATAGAATAAGCCATAAACCGACCCAATTGTCTGGAGGAGAACAGCAAAGAGTGGCGGTCGCCAGAGCCTTAATGAATCAACCTGCGGTAGTCTTTGCCGACGAACCTTCCGGCAATTTAGATTCTGCTTCTTCTCAGGACTTACACCAGTTGTTATTTGGTTTGCGCGATGATTTTCAACAAACGTTCGTTATTGTTACCCATAATGAAGAATTGGCCGCAATGAGCGATCGAACTTTGGTGATGGAAGATGGGAATATTATGCAGGATTAAAATCTCCATTTTCAGGAAACTCCTTTTTGTTTAAATCAAATAAGGAGGGATCCAAATCACAGAACCGGTAAAATCTATCCTTTAAAAAGAGCCTTTAATCTATAATATCATCGCTATTACTTCCAAAGTAATTACTTTCCTTTAAGCAAAGTTTTTTAATCTAAAAAAACGACGAATGGCCGACTTACCTAAACCCACTCCAACGCCCTCTCAACCCGGTAAACCTACGGAAAAAGTATCTCAAGGATTTTCCAGAGTATGGGAAGGGATTTCCGAGTTTTTTAGTGAATTGACCGACCTTAAAAAAGGCCAGGACAAAGAAGGTACCATTATCAGCATCAAGAAAAATATGCGGATGCGTGGCGCCAATGCCTGGCTCCTCATGTGTTCGATCATGATTGCCTCCTTAGGGCTTGACCTCAATTCTCCAGCAGTCATCATAGGAGCGATGCTTATTTCGCCATTGATGTCTCCGATTTTGGGGATTGGTTTGGCGGTTGGGATTAATGATAATAATACCTTGTCTATTTCCCTACAACATTTTGGGGTTTCGATTGCTATCGC
>CALLVY010000394.1 GCA_938015925.1 uncultured Saprospiraceae bacterium | reverse complement strand
AGTCCATTTCTGCTTCTTTACTGAGTTCATTGTCTAGGTACATGTTCACCTTTCTGACAAGTTCCTGATAATTTTGCTGATTCCCCATTGTTTTAAAATTTAAATGGTTAGAAATAATTTGCTTTATATTTAATGCTTACATCAGGAAAAGAACAATAAGAAGTCAAATTATTTCCCTACAAATCCGGCGGAGGCATCCACAAAAAAGTGGGTACGGACCAGACAAGTGGTATCCCAACAGGGGCAGGCCCCAGTGTTGAAAAAACTCATCGAACTTATATCCTGTGTAAAAAACATTTTATATTTATTCTTATAAACTATAAAGTACTTCGTACTTCGACAAAAGAACCTACAAGCATTTAAGCGAGTAGGTTCCTTGTTTTATCGTTAATTTTTATTGAGAACGCTTATCTTCAAATCCTAAGGATTTGGCATAAGTGGTCAATTTTTCTTTTAACATATTTCGAGATCGGTGCAATCTTGATCGCACGGTACCAATAGGAATATCAATGATTTTTGAAATTTCCTCGTAGGTAAAACCTTCAATATCGCATAATAAGATAACCGCTCGAAAATCTACGGGAAGCATATTGATCGCAATCGTCACTTCGTCTCCCATCATTTTCTGATAGATTTCTTCTCGCATATCGATATAGCTGCTCAATTTCGACTCATCGTCTTCATTGTGGTAGTTTATGATTTCTTCATAATCTACTTTCTTAGGCCTTTTGCTCTTCTTGCGATATTGGTTGATAAAACCGTTTTTCAAGATTTTAAACAACCACGCCTTAGCATTGGTTCCTTCAAGATACTTATCGATAAATCGGTAGGCCTTCATGTATGTCTCCTGTACCAAATCGCTGGCATCCTCCTCATTATGAGTCAGGTTGTAGGCAAAGTTGTACAGAGCATCCGCATGAGGGTAGAATTCTACCTCAAAAATCATATCGTAGTGCAGTGATTTCTCTTTGTTATTTTTTGCCATCAGTAACATAAAGATAAAATTTATTGGTTCTAAGTCTCTGTAAATCGCTCAAACATTTATTTTTTTGAGGCTCTTAACCCCTTTTCTTAGTAGGAAACAGCGTAAACCTGTTTCAATGATTGCGACATTGAACAGAACCATGATTTTTTCAAAAAAGTTTCTTTAAGAGAATTTTTTTTCAAAAAAGCTAAAAATCAACGATTTCTATACCAGAAATTGTCTTTTCAAACCACTTGAGCGGTGCTTGATTTTTATCTCCAGTGCGGGTATCGCACTTAAAAAAGAGGTAATACAATTGAAGACTACCATTGATTTGTTCCAAAAGACGTTGCAATCTTTCTTGGCCTTCTTCAACTTTGGAGTATTGGTGGGTCAATCTCCAGCTATAATATGCCTCATCATGCATCTCTATCAATTGCAACACAGCTGGATCATCAATAAATTCTTCGGCAAATTTTCGGGCATATACGCCATGGTGCTTCGACCAATCGCGCGGATAAGAGTCTTTATCCTCTAAATGCTTAAAGGTATCGTGTATAAAAGTCACCAAACGCAAATCCCTCCTTTCCTTCGGTAAAAGGGTCAATTTATCTACATTATTGAGCACTTCTCTAATGTGATAAAGGACTTTACCTTCTGGGTGACCATATCGAGGTTTTCCCCACATCAAGCCACGCAAAAACTCTGGCTGTCGGAGGATCTCCGCTTCCAGTTCATTCTCAGGCTTAAGTAAGGTCTCAATTTGCATGCGCTGTACGAGCGTTTTTTCCATGACTACAATTTTGCGACTAGATCCTAGGATCGCATCTTACAAGGTACAAAGTAAAAAATTACGAACTACTTTCAAAAATGATTTGTTCTAAACAATTCAATAATCAGGCCGTTAGCCCAATTGCTTTTAGTTCTATTCTCTTAGATGTACGCGTCACTAGCTGTTAATAGACTGTTAAAGCTTTACTATTGCTAAAACAAGGGCTATGATTATTCGTTTTATTTGCTTACGCTCTTAGAACGCAAATATCATCGTTTCTAGCGCTCAACCCGAATTTTTCACCAAATAGAGATTAACATGATAAAGAAAATGCTTCCTATGATTTTTGCAGGAATGATTGGTGGACTGATCACCTTCAGTGCCGTGCAATATTTTCCGAATAATACTTCTACTCCCACTATTCAAGCTCCTAATTTTGCCCAAGCAGTCAATCTACCAGCGGGTAATGCAACTATTACACTTCCTAATTTTACAGAAGGCGCACGAAAGGCCATGCCTGCAGTAGTACATATTACTGCCGCAGAGAGTAGTGAACTAGCTCAACAACGTCGCCAAGATCAGCCTAATGATCAATTACGTCGATTCTTTGGAGATGATTTCAATTTTGGAAATCCATTTGGAGGTGGTCAACAACTTAAAAAAGGATCTGGGTCTGGAGTAATCATCTCAGATGATGGATACATCGTAACGAATAATCATGTGGTAGAATTTGCAGACGAAGTAATGGTGACTTTGTATGACAATCACGAATACCAGGCAACGGTAGTAGGTACCGATCCAACGACTGATTTGGCCGTATTGAAAATCGAAGCTTCTGGCTTACCGGTTTTGAGGAATGCAGATTCTGATAATGCGGAAGTTGGACAATGGGTATTGGCCGTAGGTAATCCTTTTGATTTGACCTCAACGGTAACGGCTGGAATTATCAGTGCCAAGGGCCGTAACATCAGCATCATTAGCAATCGCCAAGATGCTATCGAAGCTTTTATTCAAACCGATGCAGCCGTCAATCCAGGAAATAGTGGAGGGGCCTTAGTAGATGCGGAAGGTCGATTATTAGGGATCAATACCGCCATTGCTACTCAAACGGGTTCTTTCGCGGGATACTCTTTTGCGATTCCAGTAAACATGGTTACTCGTATTGCCAATGACATTATCGAATTTGGTAGCTACCAGAGAGGTTACCTCGGTATCAACATATCAGATCTAGACAATGATCGTGCAAATGAATTGGGCCTAGATATCACCCAAGGAGTCATCGTAGAAAGAACCCTAGAAGGTTCTGCCGCGGAATATGCAGGGATCCTTCCCAATGATGTAATTGTAGGAGTAGCAGGTCGACCTATAAAAACAGTTCCTGAATTACAAGAATTAGTAGGCCGGGCAAAAGTGGACGACATCGTAGAATTGACCGTCAATAGAGAAGGTCAAACTCAGCGAATTCCTGTAAAGCTGCGCGCGCCGGAATAAGTTAAGTTTTTATAAAAACCTATGCCACGAAAAATTTTAAATTTCTCTTAGGAATTTCTTAACATTTTTCAAGCAACAATACTCGTTTTAAAATGGTTAGGTTTATTGAATATGCGATTGAAATTTAGGATGGCATTTTCAAGAAATAAAAATCAATATCCCAGGGAAGAATTTGAAAAACCCGCTTCCTTAGGCCGATAAAATAAAGCATTCCGATACGTCGGAAAAGAAACTTGTTTAAAGTTGGTTTTTCGTTTTGTTTTGATGCGTCTGTCCAGTGAAAACTAGGGCAGACGTTTTCTTTTGGCTAAAAGCCAAATGCTGACGCTCCCCTGATTTAAATGGCTTCTCTGTAATTTTCTTTTCTCTATTTCTATTTGTCTAGACAAAAACCTATATTCAACAAATGGTTTACGTCAAACATCTATTTGAAAACTTTTTATCTCTTTTTTATCCAAGACTTTGTCTTGCTTGTGGAGAAAACATTCCTGCCGACCAGGAAGTCACCTGTGTTTCCTGTCAGTATCGTTTGCCTAAAACCGATCTTCACCTTGAAAGAGAAAATTTTTTTACCGAACATTTCTGGGGCAGAGTCCCCATCCACTCTGGAGCTGCCCTTTATTATTTCACCAAAGAAAGTCGCACTCAGCAGCTCATCCACAATCTCAAGTATAAAGACAAAGCCGTTATTGGTTTAAAACTGGGTCAGACTTATGGTCATGCTCTCAAAGAATCGCCTTATTTCCATCCGGTAAACATCATTGTCCCCGTACCTCTTCATCCGCGCAAGCGAAAAATCAGGGGCTATAACCAAAGTGATTTATTTGCCCAAGGGCTTTCTCAAAGTATGGAAATTCCCTGGTCTCCCAAGGCCCTAAAAAGATTAGAAATGACCGCTACCCAAACTCAGAAATCGAGAATTGATCGCTTTGAGAATGTCCGACAAGCCTTTCAAGTCGCCAAGCCCAAACTTCTTGAAGGCAAACATATTTTGTTGGTCGACGATGTATTGACAACTGGAGCAACATTAGAAGCTTGTGCGCTTCAGCTTTTGGAAATACCTGGTACAAAAGTGAGTTTGGCTACGATCGCTATGGCTAAGAGTATGTGATAAATTGCTTCTTTATATGCTCTTGAGTCGACGTCCCCGCCCAGACTTATCGCCGAAGGCAATTTAAAACGGCATGTAAATTGGATGATTAACCAAGGAAGTTCAACCACTTTCCTCATAATATAGTAGCTTCAAATATCAATCCGCGCTATATTTGCGTTATATTGAAAAAAATTCAGAACGTGGTTAGACTTATACATGTTCTCAAATACACTAAATACATTATGAAGCCGATCTACACACCCCTAATCCTGCTTATTGTCTTGCTTGCTTTTTCTCAGAAACCAACCCTTTTTGCGCAAGCTCCTGCTAATCACACCTTTTCTATTCACATTGGCACCTTTGTAAAGGCTGAAGTTTCCGACTTTGATAATATCCGGCCATTCGGCTTTGTCTATGCAGAAAAATTTCGCAATAATATGTTGAAGATCTTTTTGGGAGAATTTCCGACAGAGGGAATTGCTAACCAATCATTGGATCAAATTAAGGCCAAGGGATATCCGGATGCTTTTGTATTGCGTCGCAATTTGCAACAAGGCGAAAAAGTACATATTCTACAATTGGATAGCAGGGAACTTGGACAAAATATCGTTTGGCAAAACTACATGCAAGCAGGCCCGCTTTATGCAGTGCTTGACAATCGTCAAGTGAACGTCGTTACCGGTGTATTTGAAAATGAAGCGGAAGCAAATCAGCGATTGAGCATTGTGCAACAACTCGGATTCCCAAATGCCTCTGTAGGCACGATCAATAATATTTACTTACATGAAATTTCTGCTTTCGAAGCAGGGAAAGAATTACTGGTTCCTGATGTTGCATTAGTTGTGGAATCTCCGGTGGTAGAAACTCCGGTTGTTGAAACACCCATTATCGAAGAAGCACCTGTGGAAGTAGTCAGTGAAACATCTACTCCAAGCACTAGTGAAAGTGTTTTGGAAACGATAGAAGAAGTTGCCAGTGCCCCGGTGGAAGAAGCGACACCTCCCGCTGTGGAAATGATCCCTGATTCTTATGATGAAGTATTGACTTCCAGATCACCGATAGCAGAAACACCTCCCGTGATGGAAGTACCTCCTGTTGTAGAGATTCCAGAAGTGGTGGAAGTAAAACCTGCTAGAATTGACCAACCTTATATTCGCCCTAAAGTAAAACGCACCTCTGCCATTGAGTTACAGAAAGTACTTAAAGTAGAAGGCGCTTATACTGGTAGCCTTGACGGTTATTATGGTCGTGGAACAAAAGGAGCTTATGCCAAAATTTTGGCTGCACATCCTTATGTCAACCGATATCAAACCTTGGCTCAAAAAGAAGAGAAATGGACGAGCAAAGGAGGTATTGAAAAAGACGATCTTTTCTCCGATTGGGAGTCCTTACAATTGCTCAATACCATTGCCAACGACTTGGATCGAAATCCAGCGGTGAGCAAAAGCATGCAAAAAGAATATGCGGCTATTCGTGCCGAACTATACACGAGTACGATCCCTTTGAGTACGCCAGAACAAAAAGCCATCATTGAATGGAATACCTCTCTTTGGAAGGGATTGGATACCTGGGCAGATAAAGATCCCATTCATAAAAAAATGACCACTCCTTTGAAAATTACTTATTATCAATCGATGGTTTTATTGGAGGATTATTTTATGGATAAAAAATTCAAACCACTTGAAGCAAAAGGTTTGGCCTTGAGTGTTCTTCAAACGCTGGTAGCTCCTTATCTGGAAAGTTATCGAATGTAACTATTTTAATTTTTCTGCGTCAAATAAAGGCCTTTCTGAAGATACAGAAAGGCCTTTATTAATTTCCCAAAAACTTAAAAACGCTTTTTTTT
>CALLVY010000393.1 GCA_938015925.1 uncultured Saprospiraceae bacterium | reverse complement strand
CGATCAAAAACTCTTTAGGCGTTTGGATGGATAATTTACTCTTTTTAAAATCTTTGAGATTCCGCGTAATAATGTGATTTAACTTTCCTTCTTCCGCACAAAAGTTTTGCATGGCATCTTCAAAATCTTTGAACTCTGACATCGCTGCTTTTTCAATAGTTGATTGCCCAACAGATAAAATCTCAACGAGAGAGAGCAATTTCATAATGATCTGTCTCGACTTCTTCTTAGACTCAATTTTAGAAATTATATAATCAATATTGTTGATTGAAAGAGAGGATAAACTAAGCTGTATTTTCTTTTTTTCACTTAGGTCGAAGATCATTGCAGCTTCTTTTGCAAAGCCTTTTCTTTTCAAAATAAAGTCGAGCACCACATTCGTATCGAGGAATATCTTAGTCATTTTGTTTATTTGAGGTGCTTCTTTAAGATTTCGTCTTCCAGCATTTTTTTATAGTCCAAATCTTCCTTATTCACCTTCACTGCTCCAAATAAGGATTTAGTTATTGGGCTTAATTCTAGTTCTTTTGATTGAAGATCTTTACTGGATAGTGATTTTAAGTATTCCTCAATTAATTTGGAGAGGCTTCTGCCTTGAGATTTGGCATATTGCTTGGCGTCTTCGATGACTGCTTTATCAATGGTCAGCGTTAATTTGGTTGACATAATACACGTGTTTTATTAAAAATAAAAATACGTGTATTTTAGTTTTATTGCAATTTTATTGGAGCTTTTTTTGAGATATGCCCGTTTTATGGAGTAATAGCTTGGTACATTTAGTTGTTTCTGATTTATTCTAGCTATGTAAACACCTCCCTACCTAATTATCTTCTCCATAACTTTAAATACATAAGAACCCAACCCCAATGGATAATCCTCTCCGACAACAACCAGTTTTTTAGCCTCTACAATAGCATGACTCACAAACTCCATAAATCTTTCCGTTCTAGGCTTTTTCTTATTATACCCATCTCCTATTAAATCACCTAAAAGTTCATCAGTGTAATTTCTTTTATTCGAAATCTTAAGATTTGCCAAAATGTCCGCCTTTTGTTTCAGTGTTAAAGAGGACATTTTACAAATATGAAGTAACAACCAAAATTCAAAACAAGGGTTGCTTACCGCGACAAACATATTTTTCTGGATTCTACAAAGCTCAATAATTTCATCAATATTCTTCCATCTATCTTTATCAATGATCATCCAAAGTTCATCCGCCGGATTAAAATTAAATTCTTCTTTTGCTTCTCTTTTTAATTTATTAAAAACATGCTTGGGGGCACTATTGGTATCACTCTTTGGTCGTTTCAGTAAATGGAGGTAGACTAATTCATCGTTAAACAAACTACTAGATTTTACCTCCTGAAAATATTCTTCCTCCGTAATATTCCCTTCAAAGGCTAAAACAATTATTCTCTCTTTTTCTTTTGTTTTACTTTCTCTGAATAATTCCACCCGTTCCCTTGGCATAATATGTAGATTTTATTGATTAGGTAATACGGTCAACTTACTTCTATTCCCAATCTTAGGTATCGCTTTAAATCTACCAAGTAGATAGTCCTTTCTTATTTTTTTGTCAAATCTAATATTGTACTCCTCTAAGGAATAAATCTTTGTGGCTCCAAATTCATCTTTAACGGTAAACCAAACTTCATCTTTTCTCAATAATTTTTGAGTGAGCAAAGTTGATTCATGACTAGCGAGAATCAATTGGCTATTCACATTTTTACTCTTAGATAAAAACAAGTCTACTAAATCATAGATAAGATTTGGATGAAGACTTCTTTCCATCTCATCAATAATAAAAACATTATCTCCTTGAAGTAAGTCCATTAGTATGGGAATGAAATCAATTATTCTATTGGTTCCATCAGATTCATCCCTAGTATCAAAAAGTTCTTCTTCTTTACCAATTGAATTATGCTTCGTCATAAATTTATGAAACAAAACATCTTCTCCTTTAACTGAAATAAAATAAGTGGTATTATAGAACGAGAGAACTGAAGCCCTAATTTCTTCAGAATTTTTCACCAACAACTCTTGTTTAATTTTATCAATAAGTTTTCTTGGTATTTCGATCTTATCAGCAGTAATCGGTTGTAAACAAACTCCATCTATTCCAGTATCAAAATATTTTAAAAATTCTTCAAATGATTTTAATAATTTATCATCATCTTTCAATTCAAACCTTAATCCTACATTATATTTATCTTCTGGCAAAATAACTTTTAAGGAATTTAAAAACCAATAGAAAACATTTAGAATATCTTCAATATTCGATACATTTTCTTCAACATTCCTTGTCCTTACCTCATTTAAAAACAATCGATTTTTTGGAGTTCCTTTAGCAACAAATTCTAAAAATTGTTTTTCTTCTGCTTTCTTATTTAATTTTAACATCCCTCCTAAATCAAAAGAATTTTCAAGTTCAATATTTCTTTCAAATATTTTCTTTTCACTAGTCTTTGTAATTTCGTACAACCATTCTTCGACAATTTCATTTTTATTAAAAACGAACCCGTAAGCATAATTTTTTCCTTTATGTTGAATTTCATATTCTAGTCTAGAATTCTCTTTCGAACATTTCTCATCTAATCTAAATTTTTCATAGTCTATTTTATGCTCAGGCCCCACTCCTTTTAAAACCAATTTCTTTCCGAATGAAATAGCTTTCACCAAATTTGACTTTCCAGAAGCATTCGCTCCGAAAATTACAGAGCTTTTTAAAACAGAGATTCGATTAACTGGTTTGGTTTTGTGATCAGACTTAAGTGTCCCTTTTCCAGGTAACAAAGAAAAGGTTTGCCGATCTTTAAATGACGTAAAATTCTCAACATTGAAGCGAATAAGCATATTAAATGTGGTTTTATAATTCAATGTAGTGAAAAAATCACATTTAATCCAGTTTTATTGATTATTTCTAAAATTAACCCACATCTAAAATTTCACTCCACATTTATTCTTCAATCCCATTCTCCCCGCCCCCATAAGACGCACTCTCCCCCACCAAAGTCCACAACACCGCCGAAACCGCCAAGGAAACCCCACATACCATAAAAATACTATTCTTATCCGCCAAACTCTCAATCAATAATCCAATCCCAAGGCTCACAATCAACTGAGGAATCACCACCGACAAATTAAAAATCCCCATATAAAAACCCATCCGTGCCTTGCTCACTTTTTCAGAAAAAATAGCAAAAGGTAAACTCACCGTAGCCGCCCAACCAATGCCCACAAAGGCCATCAATACATAAAGACTCATTTGCGTTTTCCCTAAAGCAACAATCGCAAAATAAGCCACGGCCATAGAAGCGATACAAAGCGTATGCGTCCGCACCGGACCAATCTTTTTGGCAATGGGTTGCAATACAAAAACGGGTAAAAGAAAACCGACCGTATTCATCACCGCAAAAGCAATCGCAATCGTTTGGCCAACCTCATCATCGGAACCCAAATTCATTTTTTGCTGGATATAAGCAAAGATAAAGACGAACATCGTTTGGATACCCAACCAAGTAAATCCATGGGCGATATAGATCCGCCATAGTTGTCCTTTTTCGGTGGAATACTCTTCTTCTTTAGCGTCTGGATTTTCTTCCTTAGAGGGAGATAATACGCGGGGCTCTTCGATAAAAAAAGTAGGGACGATGGAAAAAAGCATCACTAGAAAAACACCAAAGTAAATCAAATTGTAATTGCCCACCGTGGCGCCAATCACATAAGCCAGTACGCCAAAAAAACCAGAGATGGTTTGCATCCAGGTAAAACCTTTGGTGCGTTCTTCTCCTTCGCCCGTTACGTCTGCAATGAGGGAACGGGTTGGATTAAAACTGATATTGATGGCTAGGTCTAAAGTCAGCGCAACGAATAAGGCGACGACAATTAAATTACTGATATTGAAAAAATTGGCAATCACATCCAAGTTCGGAAGGCAGAGTAACATCAAGGCTGCAATCGTTCCTCCGATTAAAATAAAAGGACGTCGGCGACCATTCCAAAACCAAACATTGTCACTAATCAAACCGACCAAAGGCTGTCCGATGATCCCTGCCAAAGGGCCTGCCGCCCATACGAATCCAATTTCATGAATCTCCAATCCATACTTGGTGGAGAGAATCCAGCTCAATGCCGAAATCTGAATCGACAAGGCAAAACCCATCGCGGTAGCTGGTAAGCTGAGCAGAGCATAAAAAGAATTGCTTAGTTTTTTTTGTATGTCTAACATAAGTTTTTTTTATCGTTGTTTGTTTTGCATTAAAATTAGAGCCGATTGCTGAGGCACCTTGACTTCGCTTCCCTGAATCGTACCTAATCCTTTTTCAGAAATTTCATTTCCTCTCAATACAACCGTCCAAAATCCATTGGGAATACTAATGGTCTCCTCCACATTTTTACCATTGAACAAAACAATGATCTCTGCCCAAGTATCATCGTTGGCATTATCGCTAATAGAATAGCCAACCAATTGAGGACTAGGCATTTTTAAAAACTTCAAATGTTTTTGAATCATCTCCTGACTCGTCATGCGAAAGGCGGGGTGATTTTTACGGAGTTGGATGAGGTTTTTAAAATAGGTAAAAACGGCTTTGTAGGTACTCTTTCTTTCCCAATCCAATTGATTGATGGCATCGGGGGATTTATAGGAATTTTCTTCTCCGTCTTTGGTGCGCAGCATTTCGGTACCAGCGTGTAGGAATGGAACGCCTTGGGAAGTGAGGACAATGGTTTGTGCCAAAGTGTGCATGCGAATGCGCTCGGCTTCGTCTGCATCAGGATTAGAAATCGCCAGGCGATCCCAGAGGGTATGATTGTCGTGACAGGAAACGTAATTGATACACTGGCTGGGTTGTGGTGCCCAAGGGGCTTTGGAATAATTGACCCGACCGTAAGTAAGGTCGGGATGTTGCGTTGCCGCAATGACGCCAAACTTCACAGATTCTTCGCGACCAATTTTTCCACTGACAAAACCTTTCTCTTTGTGTTCAAAAACAGAGCCCTTTAAACCATCGCGAAGGTCGTCGCTAAAGGCGGCAATATTTTGGATTTGTAAATTATGATGTTTGATCGCTTGTTGTTCTAAAGGCAGTGGGCTATCCCCTGCCGTCCAACCTTCGCCATAGATAAATATCGTGGGATCAATTTGATGCAATTTTGCACTGATCGCATTCATCGTTTCAATATCGTGAATTCCCATGAGGTCAAAACGAAAACCATCGACGTGGTATTCCTTTACCCAATGCACCACCGATTCGATGATGTATTTGCGCACCATATCTCTTTCCGAAGCCGTTTCGTTTCCACAGCCAGAAGCATTAGAAAAGCCTCCGAGTTCATCCTGGCGATAATAATAGCCGGGCACCAATTGATTGAAATTGGAAGTCTCTGTGACACCCGTATGATTGTACACTACATCCATGATGACGCGCAGGCCATTCTCGTGCAAGGTTTTTACCATCTGCTTGAATTCGCGAATCCGCACGGCACCGTCTTTAGGATCGGTAGAATAACTTCCTTCTGGCGTATTGTAATTTTGTGGATCATAGCCCCAATTGAATTGTGCTTCGTCCAGGCGGGTTTCATCTACAGTATAAAAATCATAAGAGGGCAATAAGTGAACATGCGTTACGCCCAGGTCTTTGATGTGATCCAAACCTGTTTTTTCTCCTTGTGGGCTTTGGGTTCCCGTTTCGGTCAGGCCTAAAAATTTTCCTTTGTTTTGGATTCCGGAGTTTTCATGGATCGACAGATCTCTTACGTGTAGTTCGTAGAGTACGATATCTGTGGGATTTTTTAAGGCTGGTTTTCGATCCGATTCCCATCCATCAGGATTGGTTTCTTGCATATCTACCACCATTGCTCTTTTGCCATTGGCCCCAACGGCCAAAGCATAGGGATCGGGAACCTCCATTAGCCAACCACCATCTATCTTGGCTTGAAAAGCATAGTATTTTCCTTTTTGGTCTCCTTCTATTTTTGTTTTCCAGACTCCTTGAGCGCCTTTTTCCATTTCTTTTTCTTCGAGAATTTCTCCTCCAAAATCTCTCGCATATATTCTTAGGCGTAAAGCTTCTGCGGAAGGGGCCCATACTTTGAAAGAGGAGGCGCTTGGAGAATAAGCAAGTCCCAGATCATTGCCAATATAAACGGGATAGTCTTCATAATCGGGATGTTCTATTTTTCCACTCCCATCCGTTTTTTGTTGAGGTGTGTCGGTCATACAAGCAGTGATTAGGAAGGTTAAAAAGAAGAAGGGGGTTATTTTTTTTAGTTTGGAATACATAAGAAAGTCTTGATTCTTTTTTTTGAAAATGGATACCGTTTTTTGGCTTGGGCAAATATAGCATTTTC
>CALLVY010000392.1 GCA_938015925.1 uncultured Saprospiraceae bacterium | reverse complement strand
CCTCCTGCGTCGGTCTCGCGGTTTAACTCGTTCCTCGTGAACCTCCGATGTCGGTTTCTTGACTTGATGTATTTTTGAAGTCCACCCGTCTGTTTTTGCGGTTTCTTCGTTTGATGTATTGTATTTGGGCTGCCCGTCCGCTCAATCGTTTAGAAAATTATTCAAAATCGGAAAAATAAAAATAATTTTTTCCGTCCCTCAAATTGAAAATAGCTTTAATGTGTCTTCAAATGGTTCAATTTACGTATATTTTACTAAATTCATCATTTTGCAAGACTTTGACCTAACCAAACTCATTAATTTACGTACAACCGTTAGATGAATTATATTCGCTGTTTCTTTATTTTTTGCACCTTTTTTTTGACTATTTCCCTGGAGGGGCAAGATAGTTTAGAAATACCCGTTTTAATCGATTCTAGTGTTCAAGTCGCTGATTTAGAGGTGCTTAGTTCGGCAACAGATGATGTATACGAAGAAGAAATCAAGCCTCCTTTTTATAAGAAATTATTCGCCAATTATTATTTTCCATTAGCAGTGGTATTGCTGTCTTTAATGACGATGATCTTTTTTGCTTTCCGTTCCGTGGCCAGAGGTTTGCAGAAGATTTTGGAGGAAGATGCTACGCTTTCTCCCGGAAGTCGCTACGATACCAAAGAGAAGTATAGTGAATACCACGCGACCGTAAAAACACTGCGCATTCTTACGCCTGGTTTTTTCTTGGCTTATCTATTATATGTAGCAGTAGTGGATACTTCCATGCAAGGTTATGTGATGGAATGGACCAATTTATTGGTACGATGGGCGCATGTGGTGGCAGGTATCATGTGGATCGGTGCTTCCTTCTATTTTATCTTTTTGGAAAACAACCTCAATCGAACCAAGGGAATCCGAGACGAGTTAGCTGGAAATCTATGGGCGGTTCATGGTGGTGGATTTTATTTTTTGGAGAAATATAAAGTCGCACCTAAGATCATTCCCAAGGATTTGCATTGGTTTAAATACGAAGCTTATTTTACCCTGATCACAGGATTTTCTCTGTTGACGGTGGTTTATTATATGGATGCCCAATCTTATCTACTCGATCCTTCCAAAGCGGATTTGTCGATTCCAGCGGGAATTGCGATTGGAGTGGGAACGCTGATTTTTGGATGGATCGTTTATGATTTTTTGTGTAAATCTCCTTTGATTAAGCGACAGGGATTATTTGCCTTAGTTGGATTTATTTTTCTTATTGGGGTTTCCTTTTTTCTAAGCCAGGTATTTAGTAGTCGGGCGGCTTATATCCATGTGGGAGCTTTGATCGGGACGATCATGGTTGGAAATGTTTATTTTAATATCATTCCTGCCCAGAAAGCGATGGTTCGTTCTGCGACTATTGGAGAACCATTGGATGCTTCCTTGGGGAAAAAAGCAGGTGAACGATCGCTGCATAATAATTACCTCACCTTGCCAGTCGTGTTTATCATGATCAGCAATCACTTTCCAAGCACCTTTGGCCATGAATACAATTGGGCCGTTTTGATGGTGATTACCTTAGCGAGTGCTGGCATCAAACATTATTGGAATCTTTTGGATAGAGGTATAGTGAAAACTAAAATTTTAGTACTCAGTGTGGTGACTATCTTTTCTTTAGTGCTGGTTTCTTCTCCGATGTTTGAAGATACGATAGGAATGGCCATTCCCGTTTCCTTCTCAGAAGCCAATGGCATCATCCAAACTCGATGTATCCAATGCCACTCGGCTAGCCCCAGCGATGATGTCTGGACCAAAGCTCCGAATGGCGTCATGTATGATACACCGCAGCAAATCAAAAACATGGCCGACAAAATAATGGTGCGCGCCGTAAGAACTAAAAATATGCCGCAAGGCAATAAAACCAATATGACAGAAGAGGAAAGAACGATTCTAAAACGATGGATTTTACAAGGTGCAAAAATTGATCAATAAAACAGAACAAGCTAATAATTAGTCCCAGATTTAACAAACAATAAACTCGCATGATCGATAAAAAAAGAGCACTATACAGCCAGCGCGTTTTATGGAAAGGTAGTCTCCGACCAGCAACGGTATTTATCGACGGAGATAAAATCGCCGCAGTCCAAATGGATCGAACGGAAGAGGAAGGCTATGAAATAGAAGATTACGGAAACCTAGTCATTATGCCAGGTTTGATTGATGCGCATGTCCATCTTAATGAACCGGGACGAACAGATTGGGAAGGTTTTGAAACAGGTACCAAAGCCGCCGCCGCCGGAGGCATTACCACCTTGGTCGATATGCCCTTGAATTCGACACCGGTAACAACAACTACCACCGCTTTTCAAGAAAAACTAACTGCGGCCGAAGGAAAGTTGCAAGTCAACTGTGGATTCTGGGGGGGATTAATCCCTTACAATATTGGCGATTTGGAAGCTTTGCTTGATGCGGGAGTCCTCGGAATAAAAGCATTCTTAACTCATTCCGGGATTGATGATTTTCCCAATGTAACAGAATCTGATTTGAGAAAAGCATTGCCTATTTTAAAAAAGAAAAATGCCGTCTTACTCGTGCATTGTGAATTGGATGAAGCGCATGAAGAAAGCCATCTATTAACCGAAAATCCAAGATCCTATTCTGCTTATCTAAAATCAAGACCAAAGGATTGGGAAAACAAAGCGATTGAAATGATGATAGGTTTGTGTGAAGAATATGAAACGCCGGTACATCTGGTTCACTTATCTTCTAGCGAAGCGATCATAAAAATTGGAAATGCAAAAGCGAGAAAGCTACCTTTGACCGTAGAGACCTGCCCGCAGTATCTTTACTTTCAAGCGGAAGATATTCCAGATGGTGCCACCGCCTTTAAATGTGCTCCGCCCATCCGAGAAGCCGAAAATAATGAACAGCTTTGGAATGCGCTAAAATCTGATACCATCGATTTTGTAGTGACCGACCATTCTCCCGCTCCACCAAATTTAAAAGAACTAGACTCTGGCGATTTTCAAAAAGCCTGGGGTGGAATTGCGGGGCTACAATTTAGCCTTCCAGCGATGTGGACAAAGGCGAGAATGCATGGTGGATCTGTTTTGCAAATTTCTGATTGGATGAGTAAAAAGGTCGCCACCTTTCTAAAGTTGGATCATCGAAAAGGGAAAATCGCCAAAGGCTATGATGCGGATTTGGTGATTTGGAATCCGGAAGCCTCTTTTACCGTAGCAGCAGAAAATATTTTTCATCGACATAAGGTGACGCCTTATGTTGGCGAGGAATTATTTGGAAAGGTAGAGACGACTTTTGTTAATGGAATCAAAGTGTATCATCAAGGATGTTTTGAGCATTTGAATGGAGGGCGTGTGATATTGAGTCATGATCGATAAATTGATGATGCTTATTGATGATAGATATTGTAGTAGAGTCGCAGCTCTATAGGCTGCTGTAAGAAGGAGTGGTTTTTGGCTAGAGACGATGTCCTTAGTTTTGGAGATTGGCAGTTGCCAGGCAGGGCGCAAGCTTTCAGGCTGCGTATAATTTTAAAAAATAATAATTTTATGAGTTCAATAGAAGAAAGACCAGCATTTACCCAACTCCTCAATCTCGCCGCAGAAAAACTCGGGGCTAAAGCGATTGCTTGTAGCGATGATTTCTTTGCGGAAATGGACAATTTGGTGAAACCTGGAAGAGGTATTTTTATAGAAGGGAAATATACCGAGAATGGGAAGTGGATGGACGGCTGGGAGTCGCGACGGAAAAGGACCGCCGGGCATGATTGGTGCGTATTGGAATTGGGAGCGACGGGAGTCATTCATGGCTTTGATGTAGATACGAATCATTTTTTGGGCAACCATCCTCCTCATTGTTCCATTGAAGTTTGTTTTTGTACAGATGGAAATTTGGAGGCAGCGGAGTGGATCGAAATTCTACCCAAATCTCCACTCGATCCTGGTAGCCAACATTATTTTGCAATCGAGGACGAGCGTGCCTGGTCGCATGTGAAATTGCACATTTATCCAGATGGCGGTGTCGCTAGGTTGAAGGTTTATGGAAGGGTACAAAAGGATTGGTCGCAAATAGAAAAAGGCGAAATGGTCGATTTTGCTTCCGCGAAAAATGGTGCGAAATCCATCCTTTGCAATGATATGTTTTTTAGCCACATGGACAATCTTTTGATGCCAGGTCGTGGTGTAAATATGGGAGATGGCTGGGAAACGAAACGCAATCGGACACCGAACAATCGCGATTGGGTTGTTTTGCGTTTGGCAAGAAAAGGAAGCATTCAAAGAATCGTGGTGGACACCTGCCACTTCAAAGGAAATTATCCAGATTCTTGTATGATTGAAGGAGCGGTGACGACGGATGAAGCAATAGAAAGGGCGACCTGGACCACCATTTTACCCCAAAGCAAACTACAAGCAGACCACGAACATTTCTATGATAAAGAAATTTTAAGCCAAGCCGCATTTACTCATGTGCGTCTAAATATTTATCCCGATGGTGGAGTCAGTCGCCTCCGACTCATTGGCCCATTTAATGAAGAACAATGACCCTCAAGAAATTAAATACCTTGTCCAAGATAGCAGCGAAAGCCGCATTTACCCGCTGCTGCGGATCTAGTAAATGGGCTGATGCAATGGTTGATGGCCGACCCTTTAAAAGGAAAGTGGCGCTCTTTGCCAGCTCTGATGCCATTTGGAAAACTTGCGAGGAAGCTGATTTTCTCGAAGCGTTCGAACACCATCCGAAGATTGGTGATGTGAAATCCTTGACGGAAAAATTTGCCAGCACCGCTGCCTGGGCTGGCGATGAACAAGGAAGTATGCAAGAAGCCAATGCGACCACCATCCAACGATTGGCGGAGGGCAATGAACGCTACGAAGAAAAATTTGGCTTTATTTTTATCGTTTGTGCGACGGGAAAAAGTGCGGCAGAAATGTTGGCCCTTTTGGAGGGACGTCTGCCAAATGTTCGAGTGAAGGAACTGCAAATCGCGAGTGAAGAACAACATAAAATTACTAAAATCAGATTAGAAAAACTATTAGCATGAGTCAAATAACTACCCACGTTTTGGATACGGCTATTGGAAAACCTGCGGAAGGAATTGCGATTAAATTGCAACGCTTTTTAGGAGATGATCAATGGGAGGAATTGGCAAATGGACTTACCAATTCCGATGGTCGAATTGCCAATTTATTAGCCAAAGAACAAGTGCTTGAACCGGGCATTTACCAAATGGTATTTGACACCGGATCTTATTTTAAACAAACACAAACCAAAGCCTTTTATCCTTTTGTTCACATCGCTTTTGAAATGGAAGATAGCGAGCATTATCATGTGCCCTTGTTATTGAATCCATTTGGGTATAGTACTTATCGGGGATCGTGAAGGAAGGTGTCCCGCAGATTGCGGAGATTTCGCAGAGTTGACGTTCGATCGTAAAATATCTGCGTGATCAGCGAAATTTGCGGGAAACAAAAAAAATCATGTGCCCTTGTTATTGCATCCATTTGGGTATAGTACTTATCGGGGATCGTGAAGGAAGGTGTCCCGCAGATTGCGGAGATTTCGCAGAGTTGACGTTCGATCGTAAAATATCTGCGTGATCAGCGAAATTTGCGGGAAACAAAAAAAAATCATGT
>CALLVY010000391.1 GCA_938015925.1 uncultured Saprospiraceae bacterium | reverse complement strand
GAGAAGCGCAAAAAGAAGGAAGGTAAAACTTATGGTTCGCATGTATGATGATTTAGGTTCTTAGCTAAGCGGAAAATAGGGCTAAAGAAAGATAATTTATGGGTAGTCAATCAAAAGATATGAAAACTAGTGTATTTTTGTTGACTAAATTACCAGAACGGTGCAAAAGAAAGCTTATCCACTAATATATATTAACGAAAAAATATGACTCTTGTTGCCAGTTTTACCTTCAATCCTTTTCAGGAAAACACCTATGTGCTGTATGACGACACTAAAGAGTGTGCGATTATTGATCCGGGATGCTATACGGAAACGGAAAAGACCCAATTGATTGACTTTATTGAAGAGAATGGACTTAAGCCTGTGAAGTTGATTAATACCCATTGTCACCTCGATCATATCTTCGGCAATCGGTTTATTGCAGAGAAATATGGCTTGGGTTTGGAGATTCATAAAGGAGAGCTTCCGGTCTTGCAAGCGGCGCCACAGGTGAGTATGATGTATGGAGTGCCTTTCCCAGAGGTTTCTCCCGAACCATCGAATTTTATAGCAGAAGGGGAGGTGCTTCGTTTTGGCAATACGAAGTTAGAAGTACTTTTTACACCAGGACATTCTCCCGCAAGCATTTCTTTTTTCTGTCGGGAAGACCAATTTGTCATTGCTGGTGATGTTTTGTTTTATCAGAGTATTGGCCGGACAGATTTACCAGGGGGAGATTTTGCTACTTTGATCGCGAGTATCAATGAGCAGCTTTTTCCATTGGGAGATGAGGTGACGGTTTACTCCGGACATGGCCCTTCTACTTCGATTGGTTATGAGCGACAGAATAATCCTTTTCTGAAGGGATAGATTTAAGCAGGTGATCAATAATATATAAATATTTTTGACCACCTGCTTATGATTTGGATTATTCTTTTATAATTTGTTTGGAAAATACTTCTCCTTCTAAAATAATATTAACGAGATAAATACCTACAGGTAAGTCAGATAGATCCAAGGAAATTTGCTTTTGTTGGATACACTTCTTTGATTGAATAAGACTACCAGCTTGGTTATATAGCTTAAGGTGGTAAGTTTGAACTTCTTCGTTTGTTATATAGATCGTTTCAGAACTTGGGTTTGGAAAAAAAGAAAAACCACTAAACTTGTGTAAGCCATCATCAATAATTATAGCTTCGCATTTTTTTCCTGCCTGGAATGAAAATTCTCTTTTGGTTGAACCGCACTCTCCATAAGCGGTTACGGTAAAATGGACCAATTGATATTCCTTTAATTCAAAAGTAAGCTCACTCCCATTTGAGTGGCTTGCGAAATTTATAGTAGAGTTTGTTTCCCAAGTATAGGAAGAGAAACCCGCACAGTGCAAAGAGATAGAGTACTTCGATCCTGGACCTAAATTAGAGGGAAGCAGAGGCTTAGGTAAGAAATCTTGATTTTTGCAATGGGTAGAATACTCTCCTTGAATAGGACTGCCGATTTGTATGGTCTTTCTCAGTGAAATGTCTAGGCAGCCGTTTTCGTTTTTTAAATGATCAACTTGTATCCAACCCGTATCAGAGGGAGAAGCTAAGAGAGCAAGATCAACGCCGGAGTTATTGTTATTATAACCTGTTATTTGTAGGTTTGGTGAAACCGACCAATCTAGAAAACTGTAATCTTCAAGAGCAAAATTATCGTTGCATAATATTGAATAATTAGTAGACTGTGAATCGCATAAGGGAGAGACTTCGTTTATCTCCCAATTGAATTCATTCTTCTGTTCTATTTTTATATAATCGATAAGCATTTCGCTGTCAATAAACGATCCAGGAGTTTTAAAATCTTCATGCACTCCTGTAGTGAGAAGCATATCTACATTGAAATCATCGTAAAGATCCCATGCAAGATGCTCTATTAATAGAACAGGCTTTTCTAGTGGGACATTAGAGCAATCAATTGGAGTCGTATTGATTAAGTCAAATTGTAAGTAACGATAAATGGTTCTGATTGGAATGCCGTCTACAGACCACTCCCATTTGAAAGGAGTCCATTCAAAAGTATAAGTATGAAAAGCGGAGGATAAATCCCCGAGATTATGTCTTTGGACATCGTCAGGATGAGAACCATTATTCGCCAAATGCCAAAGGTGAATGTTGGTAGAAAGCAAGCCCTGAGGGCCATCGAAAAATTCAAAAACATCAATCTCTCCTGGCCAGCCAAAAAACCAGAAAGCAGCGGTAGCTCCAGATTGAGACGGGATTTTGGCACGGATACTAAACTTTCCATATTTCCAACAACCTGAATTGTGATCGCTAGCGGGAGTATTATTATTAGATTGAACTAAAGCCGCGGTATAGGGGCTGGTTATTTGTTGGTCAGTTCCATTTTCGTCTACCCAATGATAGGTATAGGGCCCTTCTTTAGTTTTTAGATGGAGTATGCCATTTGTTACCCATACATTTTCATCCAAAAAAATATGATGACTTCCATCGAAATGAGTTCTTTTGTATGGATCGTCAACCGGGAAATAAGTTATCCATTCTTCGGGCTTGAGTACATTGCTTTCAAAATCTTCTAAGTAAACTACTTGATAATCAGAGTTGATACAAGCTTGAGAAAAGGTATGTACTTTCGGAGGGCTATACAGGTCGGGATTGCCTTGGCTAAAGGTTTTTACGGGAAAAAAGAATAAGAATAAATACAAATGGAATAGAGTAATTTTCATAGCAAGGGACGTTTGAACTTGTCGTACAAGTTCATTTAAGATACAAAAAAATAAATGACTCTGTGGTAGATCTCCATGAAGTCAGATTCAAATAATAGAATTTATTATTCTCCTTCTTTTTGTTTTTTCCAGAAAAGATGATTTTCTATTTGCCCATTTTTTTTCCAATTTTTCTTCTTGTCTTTGATTTCTCCTTCTTGATTTTTAGAAGTAAAAAGAAGCTTTGCTCGATTATCATTCTCTAATTCTGACAAACTGTTGATATAATAAACATTGGTGGCGTAAAAATGCAAATACAATAATTCATCTTGCTTGGGAAGTGGTGGACTGATATAAATAGGGCCTTGGTGGCTTAATGTTTTTTGGAAGAACTGACTTGTATTCGTTGGGCTTGCAGGATTGGAAAATTGATAAAATTGCCAGGATAAAGTAAGGAGTAGTAATGGATAGAATAGATACCTTGTTTGTTTCCAATATACCCGAAAACCATAAATCATCGTGATGCAAATGAACGGTAAAACTGGAGCCATATACCAGTGATGCTTAGTGGAGGCAAAGGTCAGAAATAAAGCAGTACTTATCCAGAGGCAACAAGAGAAAAACAGCAATGGATGTTTTTGGATTTGAGACGAAAAATTAGAGGCTGATTTTATAACGGTTATTAAAAGTAAAAGAAGTGCGGCATAAAAAAGGTAAGCCCATAAATTGAAACGAGCATCAAGGTAAGTAAAGAAAAATCCGTAATCTTTGGAATGTGGAGCGATGCTTTGATCGAAGTTGGGATCGGTAAAACGGGCGACTACATCGTTGAGAAAAATTCTTTGAATAGCATTGCTCCCTTCATAGGTTTCAGAAGTGAATGTAGCGCCGTAAAAATGGATCGCCACTACCCAGCTTCCAATAATACTAAGAAATAGAGATATGCTCAGCCATAATCGAAGGTCTTTCAGTAGAGAAAAAAAATACCCTCTCCCCAAAACGTATAAAACCAAACCAGGAAAAATAATAAAAACAGCAGGCCCTTTGACCCAAAAAGCCAAAGCCCAAAACAAGGCCGCCCAATAGATGCCTTTCGAAAATTTAAAATCGAGATAACGTAAAAAATAATAAATACCTCCCAATAAGAAGCACACTAGCAAGGCGTCATAATCGCCATTTCTACCGACGTGTGGCCCCAGAAAACCTCTGGCAGAAAGCAATACTAATCCAACTAAGAAAGCAAAATGAGTAGAACGATACAAACGAATGAGCTGAAAAATCCAAAATATAGAAAAAACACTTGCTATGGCCGAAGGCAGGCGCAAAGCAAATGCATTTTGACCCAAAAACTCAAAAGATACCAATACCATCCAAATAAATAAAGGTGGTTTTACATTCCAGTCATCTGGCATCCCGCCATAATAAAGATTGAAATAGTCGCCATTTTCGAGCATCTCAATAGCATTGACTCCATTGCGGGATTCATCCCATTCCATGAGAGGAGCTGCTCCGAGATTCCATAGCGAAAACAGCAGGGCGAATAAAAGAAGGCATAAAAGATATTTTTTTTCGGTGGCCATATTAATTTTAGATAGGGATTAATAATTTCAAAACAAGTTTTGAAAGGAACACCTAAACTTCTGGCAACAACCTAAACGACATCCGGTGATAAGGAGTCGCCCCATGGACCCGAATTGCTTCCCGATGAACTTTGGTTGGATAGCCTTTATTTTGTTTCCATAGATATTGAGGAAATTGTTTGTCCAACTCTTCCATAAAATCATCCCGATAGGTCTTCGCCAAAATAGAGGCCGCCGCAATGGATAAGAATTTTCCATCGCCTTTTATGATGCAGTGATGTGGAACTCCTGGATAAGGTTTGAAGCGATTGCCATCAATTAAAAGCGAAGTGGGATTTAGCTGAAGTTGTTCTACAGCCAGGTGCATGGCACGGACAGAGGCCCAGAGAATATTGATTTGATCAATTTCAGGAGCATCGACCTGGGCGACCGCCCAACTCAGCGCTTTTTCTTCTATGATTGGCCGCAGTTTTTTTCTTTGCCGTTCGGTGAGCTTTTTGGAATCATTCAATTCCGGACAATCAAAATCCTTGGGAAGAATGACTGCTGCGGCAAATACGGGCCCAGACAGACAGCCGCGACCGGCTTCGTCACAGCCGGCT
>CALLVY010000390.1 GCA_938015925.1 uncultured Saprospiraceae bacterium | reverse complement strand
TATCAGGAAGAACCAGAAGAACGCCTGGCTTTGCATCCTAATCCTAATTTTGTGATGGTACAAATGCTCAAAAAAGTAATGGGACAAGGCTTACCTGGCTTTGGTGGGATCAAAAGCGAAGTGGGAGGTAAAACCGGAACGACCAATGATTATGTAGATGGATGGTTTATGGGACTAACTCCTGACTTGGTCGTTGGAACCTGGGTGGGGGGAGATCAAAATTGGATTCGCTTTCGAACGCTTAATGACGGGATTGGTGCAAGAATGGCTCGTCCTTTTTATTCCCGCTTACTCAAGCGCCTGGAAAATGACCCGGAAGCCGATTATAATTCAGCAGCCCGATTTGCAGTACCTTCTGGCGATATTGGAATCGTGATCGATTGTGAAGTATACAATGACGATCGGGGTGGCCCACCGAGCGGTTCAGATGATTTCTTCGCAGACGAAGAAGATGAAACCTTCGGAGATGATCTGTTTGGTGATGAAGGAGCGTCCAAAGATTCAATGGGCCTTGAAATAGAAAATGAAGAGTTTTAGAAAATCAATAAAAAAAGACTTTGGAAGTACCAAAGTCTTTTTTTTATAAAAAACGCTGTTCTGTAGGAATAGTCAAAGAAAGATGCCTTCTAAAAGACTTTTTTAGAGGCTAGTTGAAGATTTAAAACACCTTCAACTAGCAGAGCGAGCAATTTTTTTAACAAGTCTCTTTTTTTCCAGCCGAAAGCTACTATTTTTGTAGCGGAAAGAGATTCTTCAGTGTTTTTACACAATTCAATTTTAATTCACGCCCGATTACTTTCGATGAATAATAAACTACTATTCTTATTGCTGCCTTTTTTCCTCCTCTTAAGTCGCTGCATGCCTTATGAAGAAGAAAAATTGGTGGAGATTAATCTCGATCTCCAGGATTTGGAATTACAAAAAATTTACGACCTCCAGGATAAACAATTGGTAGATAGCCTTTTGGTTTATTTCAATCACGTGGATCCCAGCTACCGTTATGCTGCAGCCATGTCGATGGGATCTATCAAAGGAGATAAGGGCAGAAGAAGTCTGGATAGTCTGATTGCATTGCTCAAGGATGAGGTGACTGGAGTTCGTCTGGGAGCAGCTTACTCTTTGGGACAATTGGAAGCCGAAGCAGCAGAAGGAGATCTAATCACCGCTTTTCGCGATACATTGATTAATTCTGACTACTTGAGAAAAACCATCTTAGAAGCTGTAGGTAAATCTGCATCAGCAGCCTATCTCCCGGCTTTGAGTACCACTTCAACTTATCTTCGTACCGATACTTTATTACTCGAAGGTCAAGCCTATGGCATTTATCGCTATGCGCTACGGCAGATTGTAAGCGAAGAAGGAACCGCACAGATGGCCAATTTTTTAATCAAAAGAAATTACCCATCGAGTGTGCGACTGATCGCTGCCAATTATCTTCAACGAGCCAAAAATATTACGATAGATAGCTTTGCTATTAATTTACTCAAAGAATTTAAAAGAGAGAAAGATCCCAATACCCGAATGGCTTTGGCGATAGGTTTGGGGAAAAGTAAAATACCAGAAGTGAGAGATGGTCTGATTCAAAGTTATCAACTAGAACAAGACTATCGCGTCAAATGTAATATCCTAAGAGCATTGGGTAATTTTGATTACCCATCGGTACAAGCTTTGGTGATGTCTGCTTTGGAAGATCCCAATTTTCATGTTTCCAACGCTGCGGGAGCATTTTTTATCAACTCAGGAATTCCCGCCCAAGCTACCACTTATTGGAAAATAGCCAAAGACGATACCACGCTCCATTGGCAAACGAGAATGAATCTTTATGCTGCGGCAAATAAATTATTGCCTTATTATTTTGAAGTAACCAAAGGAAGAATCAATCAGGAACTGAAAACGATTTATACCCAATCCAAGAATCCTTATTTAAAAGGAGCGGCCTTAAAATCATTGGCAGAGTTTGGTTGGAATTATCGCTTTTTTAAAGAGCAAGGATTCCCGAGTTCCATTCCAGTAGTTCGTACCGCAAGTGTAGAAGCATTAGCTAAAATTGCGCGTAACCCGGAGTTTAGAAAGTTTTTTGGATTGGGAAGCAATAAAGTAAAAAGAGATCTTGCCGGTTATTTTAAAGAAGCGATCCTTAGCGGTGATCCTGGAATGATGGCGGAAGCGGCCAATGTATTGTCGACCCCCACTTTGGATTTTAAAAGTGTCGTAGAAGATTTTAAATATCTGGATACCGCACAAATGGCATTGAGACTCCCGAAGGAAATAGAAATTTATAAGAGCTTGCAAAGCGCAATTGATTATTTCAAAGGAGTAGAAACGAAAGTTCAAGAACTCGAATTCAACCACCCAACCGATTGGCGAATAGTCAATGAAGTCAGTGAGAAAACCAGAGCCATCATCAAAGTAAAAAATAAAGAAATAAGTTTACAATTTTTCCCTGATGCTGCGCCATCTACCGTTGCGAATTTTATCCAATTAGCGCGTAGTGGTTTTTACGATGGTAAAAACTTTCACCGGGTTGTTTCAAATTTCGTAGCACAAGGTGGTTGCCCAAGAGGGGATGGATATGGAGGACTCAATTATTCTATTCGATCTGAATTGCCACAAATGTATTATAATGGTGGTGGTTTTGTAGGCATGGCTTCCGCAGGAAACCACACAGAATGTACGCAGTTTTTTATCACCCATTCTCCTACACCACATCTCGACGGGAAGTATACTATTTTTGCCAAAGTAGACGAAGGAATGGAGTTTGTTCACCAACTGGAAGTTGGGGATGTGATTGATAAAGTGACGATAAAAAATTAAGACTTTTATCCTTAGGATATATTGTACTAAGATTTACTCCCGAAAAAAAACTAACTAAAATACCAAATAAAAAAAAATCTATGAGTCAGATTGATGCTGTAAAGACTACTCCGCTAACCAATCTTCACATTGCTCTAGGCGCTAAAATGGCTCCTTTCGCAGGTTATAATATGCCCATCTCTTATTCCAATATTTCTGAATAACACGAATGTGTTCGTAAGGGCGTAGGGGTTTTTGATGTCTCGCACATGGGAGAGTTTATACTTAGAGGAAAGGATGCCCTGGCCCTGATCCAAAAGGTAACTTCCAATGATGCTTCCAAGTTAGAAATTGGAGATGCCCAGTATTCTTGTTTGCCCAATAAAGAAGGAGGAATCGTCGATGACTTATTGGTATATCGTTTGGCAGAAGATCAATGTGCAGAAGGAGAACAAGCTTTTATGTTGGTCGTGAATGCCTCAAACATCCAAAAAGATTGGGACTGGATCGCTGCACACAATGATGGTGATACAAAGATGATCAACATCTCTGACCGAACGGGTCTTTTGGCCGTACAAGGGCCTAAGGCGACCGAGGTACTCCAAAGTTTGACGAGTACGGATTTGGCCGGAATGAAATATTATACTTTCGAGAAAGGTACTTTAGCCGGAATAGATAATGTGATTCTTTCTGCTACCGGATATACCGGATCAGGTGGTTTTGAACTTTATGTAGATAATGAAAATATCGAAGCCGTTTGGAATGCAGTCTTCGAAGCAGGAAAATCTGCTGGCATCAAAGCAGTTGGTCTGGGAGCTAGAGATACCCTTCGCCTCGAAATGGGCTTTTGTCTTTATGGCAACGACATCAACGATACCACTTCTCCGATAGAAGCGGGGCTAGGCTGGATCACCAAAACAAAAAAAGGAGACTTCAATTCTTGTGAAATTTTTAAGCAACAACGCGCAGAAGGAATAAGCAAAAAGCTGGTTGGCTTTACAATGGATAGTCGAAGAGTGCCTCGCCACGGATATGTGATCGAAGATACCGAAGGCAATGTGATAGGAGAGGTAACTTCAGGAACACAATCTCCTTCTTTAGGTCATCCTGTGGGAATGGGCTATGTGGCCAAAGCTTTTGCTACCGTAGGGACCACTATTCATATCGCGGTAGGGAGTAAAAAATTGCCAGCCATAGTTGCCAAAGCGCCTTTTTATAAAGGATAATAATTGCGTTTTTCCAAAGCTTTCTAAAAATAATAAGAATCAAAAACAAGCCGAGGGTATGGAATGCTTTGTGGTCTGCGGTTTTTCGAATACCGTATATCGAAAACCACAGACCGTATATCTGTAAAATCTTTTTCACCTCATTGGACTAAGAACCAAAAATAATAAAGGTTTTGTACAACAAAAGGGCTTGAATTTTGATTCCTTTAAAAGAAATCATTATTTTCAGTACTTATTGAAAGTTTGAATTATGGAAATGACTTTAGATGAAGGGAAAGAAAAATTTATCCAATCCTGGGGAACTTTAGGTTCTAACTGGGGGATTAATCGGACCATGGCGCAGATTCATGCTTTGCTTTTGATTTCTCCTGAATCGCTTTGTGCGGAGGATATTCGGCAGGAATTGCAGATTTCTATGGGCAATGCCAATATGAATCTTCGTGCGCTTATCGATTGGGGATTGGTTTATAAAAAATTAAAATCAGGAGAACGCAAAGAATTTTTCGTCGCCGAGAAGGACATGTGGGTGGTCATCCGCCAAATCATTACCCATCGAAAAAAGAAAGAATTGGAGCCGATGATAAAAGTGTTGGATGAAATTTCAAGTGTCCAGCCCAACTCTGAAGAATCAGAGGCTTTCTGTAAAGTAATTCGAGACATTCAACTGTTTTCCAGCAAAGCAGATTCTACTTTGGATACCTTGATCAAAGCGGATTCTCATTGGTTTGTGGGGACTTTTATGAAAATGATAAAATAAATTGCCCTACAATCGTAGTTCTTAGAGAATTACCAAAAGAAATCCCTTGAAGTATTTGTTGCTTCAAGGGATTTTTTTTTTCTTACCCTCCTAAGGGACGGAAAGAAAATTGATAAGTTTATTTCCGTCAAACTACTAACCATATCAGACCAAAGCAATGCGAATCAGACCTTTCCAGGCGGTTTATCCAAATTTCGACTACATCACTTCTGTTGATGGATTTTTTGGGGCCGTAAAAACCCAATACCCGGAGTACCGGAAAAGTGGTTTTTTTAAAAAAGCTTCCCAAGAAGCCATTTATATTTATCAAATCAAAAATGGTAAGAATAGCTACATCGGATTGATCGCTGGTGCAGATATTCGAGACTATCAGGAAGGTAAGATAAAAAAACACGAGAATACACTCTCCGATAAAGAGCAACAGCAAATGCATTTGATGATGAGTAGAAATGCTGTCGTCAAACCAGTTTTGTTGACTTATCCGGATGTGCCGGAGATTAGCCAATTAATCGAATCTTGTATAAAGGATCGAGAAATTTTCTTTACGGCTTTATTCGAAAAAAGCCAACAGCACCATACTTTCTGGGAAGTCAACGAAGGAGCCATCATTCAGCAATTTGAAGATTTATTTAAAGAAAAGGTGCCACATGTTTATATCGCAGATGGCCACCACCGTTGTTCGACCACCAGCTTGATGCACAAGCAATTGTCGCAAAAAAACAAAGCAGGAAATTGTGATTTGTTATTGAGTGCCTATTTCCCCGCTTCGGAATTAGAAATACATGATTATAATAGAATAGTGGAAGGGCTAAGTGATACGAGTTTGACTCATTTTATGGCGCGGCTTTCTCAGTTGTTTGAAATAGAAATTCTTGAAGAAGGAACTAAACCGAAAGTCAAGCACGAAATCATCATGCTGGTCAATCGCGAATGGTACCTGCTTCGCTGGAAAAAAGAAGTACTCAAAGTTTATGAAAAAGAAAAGGTATTATTAGATGTTACTTTGCTCGATGAAAAAGTGCTGTCGGATATCCTCGGAATCGAAGATGTACGGACCGATATGCGGATTCGATATGTGGAAGGGCCAAAAGGATTGGAAGAGGTGCGCTTGCGAACCAACCGCAATGAAAACCGAGTTGGCTTTCTCCTTTATCCTGCGACCCTGGATGACATCCTGCATACCGCAGATGCCGAAAAAACCATGCCTCCGAAATCTACCTGGTTTGAACCGCGTATAAAAAATGGATTGATCGTTTTGGAATTGGATTTGGAATTGGATTTTATGTAAAAACCCGTTTTTTTAAAAGCCTGAATGATGAGAAAAATAAGTGCTGATTTTATTTGTCCGGTAAGCCAGGAACCTATTCGCAATGGAGTGATTAGTGTCGATGATTCTGGAAAAATTATAGCCATAGATCAAAGAGATCAACACGATCTGGATAGCCTGGAAATTTATAGTGGAATCATCGTTCCTGGTTTTGTCAATACGCATTGTCACCTGGAATTGTCGCATATGAAAGGCAAAGTCGATACTGGTACAGGCTTGATTCCATTTATCAAAAATGTAGTAGGTTTTAGAGATGCGGATGCTAAAGAAATTGAAGCTGCCATTCGAATCGCGGATCAGGAAATGTATGATGGGGGAATCGTTGCGGTTGGAGATATTTCAAATAAGACCGATACTTTTGCTCAGAAGGAAGCGAGCAAAATTCGCTATTATACTTTTGTGGAAATGTTTGATTTTTTGCAGGACAATGCGGCACAAGAAGAGTTTGGAAAATATAAAGAAGTGTTCGACGCGCAAGCGGAGGGAAGTCAAAATCGTTTTAGCGCGGTACCTCATGCGCCTTATAGTGTATCGAATACCCTCTTCCAATTGATTAACGATTTAAACGGAAAAAGCCCTCAACAAACGATCAGTATCCACAATCAAGAAACCCCACCAGAAAATGAACTTTTCCAAAAAGGAACAGGTGGCTTTGTAGATTTCTATACCGCGTTTGGTATTTCCATGGAGGACTTTACGGCACCCAAAACACCTTCCATCGAATATGCCTTGGCTCATATGGATCCCAAGCATCGAACGCTTTTTGTACACAATACCCTGACTACTCCCGAAGACATCGCTTCCGCGAATGCCTGGAGCAAAAAGGTCTACTGGGCGACCTGTGCGAATGCCAACCTCTACATAGAAAATCGCTTGCCAAATTACCAGCACTTTATCGACACCAATGCTAAAATGACAATAGGTACCGATAGCTTGACTTCCAACTGGCAATTGTCCGTTTTGGAAGAAATGAAAACGATTAGTCACTATCAATCTTATGTTGATTTTCCAAGGCTCCTATTGTGGGCTACTTTAAATGGTGCGGAAGCACTAGGTTTTGAAGAGGATTTGGGAAGTCTCGAAATTGGTAAAACACCAGGATTGAATTTGCTGGATATGG
>CALLVY010000389.1 GCA_938015925.1 uncultured Saprospiraceae bacterium | reverse complement strand
CGGCTTAGAGATAATTAAGAATCAAAGCCAAAGCGAAAGAGTCAAGAGGTCTAGGCCTTTATAGTCGCTAAGCGCAGCTGCGGAGTATACACCAAAGCTTATGCAGAATTAATGTAAAAAACAAAACAATAGCAGAGAGCTAAAGTGTTTTACTTTTGCATTTCTAAAATTTTTCTTCCCTGAAAAAGAACCAATTCGCGAGACAAATCCCAGCCCGCACCTTGCACAGGAAGAACTGCCAACGAAACATCAACAGTTTTACTCCAATAAATTTAAAAAAGAAGGCAAAAGCAAAAAGGCAGTAAGCCTCATTTTAAATTACACCTTTCCCTCCGATTCCATTTCCTTTGGATAAAGAAAAATTAAAAATAACAGACACGCACAAAAGCTATAAGTGCCAGTGTGAATCTATATTTTTCTACAATTGAATTTGGCCTCAGCCGTCAGTTTTGCAGTGCCTGAGTCATGCTCTTATTGATGACTATGCCCATAATGTTGGTCCCCAGGTTTTCTACCAAATTGATCAGGTTCACCTGTAGTCGGTGTTTGTACCGAATCAATTTTTTGGCTGGAAGGCTCCTGTGAAGGATGATCGTGACCGTAATGTGGATCACTAGAATTTCTTCCGTATTTGTCGAGATTATTAGATGGCGTTACGGACTCCTTGGCTACTTCTATTTGTTCCTTTTGTGGAGCCTGTTCATTGGCGCTGCTTTTCTGGTCTCCGGATTGGCCACAGCCCCAAATAGTTAAAATCACTAAAAGTAGTAGGCCTGTTAATTTTTTAATCTGCATGTTCTTCAAATTTTATGAGTAAACTTTAGTTATAGCTATCCTTGTTCTATTCTTATCTCCTAAGTGTAGTAAGGAACCTTGTAAAGATAGGAAATTTTCTTTAAGCAAAAATTGACAGAAAAGAGGGGCTGTCTGGCCTATCAAAGAATAAAGAAAGTTTTGGGAAATGGGCCTGTTTACTTGGGGGTATGGAAATTGATTTGACCTTGGCTGTTGAAATTTTTTGCCTTGGGTAAGGCGATTTTAAATGTTTTCTTAATCGTTAAGAAGGTTTGCGAGTATTTGAAAATGTTTGTTTGGATGGGGGGATTTGAATTGTTGATATTATTGTTATTTTAGTGGTGTTGAATGGGGGCGTTTAGTGGATGTGGTTTTTATGGCGCCAATCAAAAAGAAAAATTGATGTTTGTAAAAGTTGGCAAAAAACAATTAGTTCAAAAAGCCATCGAATATTTTTCTAAGAAAGAAAAAAATTCGCATTTTGTTATGCAACTATTAGACGATTCGATTAAAGAATGGGAAAAAAAATTATAAAGAAACGATAAAAAAGTGCAATGAACTTATATCAGTTACTCCGTATAGGGAGACGATACCCATCATGAAAAAAGCAAAACAAAACAAATGATTCTAAGCAATAAAGTATGGTTTGAAAATTGAAAAACACGAAAAGAATAGGATTAGAGATGCTCTTTTAAAGTGAATACGATAAGTAATAGTGCCACTAATTTATCGCCCTTGTGCTCCTAGATCAAAAAACCAAAAAACCAATAAAATAGATATGGAAATAAAACCATTGACAAAAGATTTAAAAGACGATTATTTGTTCTTCTTCGATCATATGATTTTTAAAGAAAATCCTGATTGGTCAATTTGTTATTGTTACTCCTTTCATTTCATTGGAGATGAATCAAAATGTACTCGGGAATCAAATCGTTCTTCGGTAATAAATCTGATCGATGAAAATAAGCTGACCGGTTATTTGGTTTTTGATAAGGATAAACCGATCGGCTGGTGCAATACCAATAACAGATTGAATTATCAAAAATTACTTCATGAATATGATTTGCTTGATAATCCTGATGATAAGGTTTGTTCCCTTGTTTGTTTTTTAATCCATCCCGATTATAGAGGACAAGGGATTGCTCAAAAGATCCTGGATAAAATTATTTTGGATTGTTCCAATACCGATTATGATTACATTGAAGCGTATCCAAAAAAAGGAGAATTGTCTTGCGAGAAGAATTTTAAAGGGCCCTTGGGCTTATATAAAAGAAACGATTTCAAGATAAATAAGGAGTATGATGATTATTATGTGATGAGAAAAAAAATAAGATGAGGGAACAAGAACAAGGTTCCCTTTCTGTCGCACAGCGTATATCGCGAAACCTTAGCCATAAGAAAAAAATAAATAATGGAAGAATCAGAGACTAAAGAAAATCCTGAATTTTTAGAATATGTTTATAAGCTAAATGAGGGGCTTGAACTCAAGGAGGCGCTTAAGCTAAGCTTGCAAGAAATCAATGACCTTGATATTGCTCAATTGAAAAGAATTGGTTTGAAAACTTATGCAAAAGGTAAATGGAGCATTCCTAAAATACTACAGCATCTCATAGACTGGGAAAGAATTTGGTGTTTTAGAGCTGTAATTTTTGCTCGTGGAGAAGGAAGCATTCCAGATGCACATGACCAAGAAATAATGGGCAAAAATTCCAATGCAGACGAACGGTCAATCGAACATTTGGTAAAGGAACTTCAAATTGGACGCCAATCCACCATAATGATGTTTGAATCTTTTAATGAAAAAATCCTTAAAACAAACTGTAAATTTTTTGAATACCAAATGCCTCTTTTTGCAATTGGACTTACTATTACTGCACATCAAATACATCATTTCAACATAATAAAAGAAAGATATACTCCTCTGGATAAGGGGCACTAAAGATGGACCAGGAAGAAATGAAAAATTCACGAAAACCTATTTCTGAGAGTAGTGATAATTCCCACATTCAAACAAAGTCCAGCGACAAAAGAAATTGAAAAAATGAAAACATTTAAAGCGCAAAGGAACTAATTCTACCGGCAAAAATTGAAAAGAAGATTCCAGTATCACAAGTCTGTTTCGCAAAATTTATTGATTATAATGGGAGTTTTGCCTTAATGCTTTCTGAGGAAGAACCTCAATCCATCGTAGCGGATGAACTGCGCCTTTCACCTCGGCCTAGCATTCGACTTCGAATTTTCTAAGGCTCTATTTTTTAAATTTTTCTGAGAAGAGAAGCAGTAAAGGTTTTTTAAATACGATTACTGAAGATTAGTTTATATTCAAATAGATTTATATCTTAACAGAAGTATTTCTGGGCAATAGGGCAGCTGTAGGAACGCTTGTTAGTCATTGCCCCAACGTTTAAGACTTATTCAAACCCCAATAAATGTCATACCTAAACTTTCCGAGATTTGTATTCTCTGGTGATTTTCAAGCCGATGTAAACACTGTTAACAATGATGTAAGGCATTATTACAATCCTGCCTTTACAGAAGATAATTGGGTTCAAGCTAAATCCGGAGAAGGAGGGTGGTGGAATCCTGACGGTGGCTCTACCTTTCGTTTGGTAAATTGCTCCGTAAAACAAGTTTGTTATCCTGATGGTAGCAAAACGGCCGATGCTGACCAAGATCCAGTCATCGGTAAAAACGTAACCGGCCCTCTAAATGAATCCAGTGCAAAACTAGTTGACCTAGATCCTCAGTTTCAATTCTCCTCACAAATTTGGGGCCTCACCCTGTGCATTTACGGCAACGATTTTGAACTCCTCCTAAGCGGCAAAGTCGCTCCCTCAGGATTCAAAGACCTCCAATACAGAAACTTGCCACCCATACAAAATGGTCAACCCTTGGGAGCCTCCTGGACATCCGTCCTATATGATCTCGAATGGGGCGAAAAAGCAGGGGAGTCTAAAATTTTATCCGAATTGAAGGATAGGTCCGCTGACTCGGGAATGCTTTCTTGCCAATTGGTTTCCTTTGGTTATTACAAGCATATTGGCGGTGAACGATTTACCCTCGGACGCCTTCTCGGAACAGTCGCCCCATATGTCGATGGAGATCCACAGCAATTTGCTCCTGCTCGTCGTATCATTGGATTAAAGGATACGGAGTTCAAGTTTAGCAACAGTGCTTATAAGGAAGACCAATCCATACTCACGATAGATTTAGGCGGTTCTATCCCTTTGTCTCATCCAATGGGAACTCCTAAAGATGTGGGCAATCTCTACATTGGAGTGGCAAAAAAACCAACTGTTCGGGACCAATTAAAGGAAGTATCTACCGATAATGATTTAATCAAAAAAGATCAAATTGTCAAAATTGGAGAGATTGATTACAAAGAAGAAAATTGGATACTTAAGACCGCAGGAATATCAGATTTTGTAGTCGATGGAGAAGCCGAAAAACTTATTCCTAAGCACCAAATTGTTCTTTTTACAGCTGGCGATTCTGAAAATTATAAAGTGCTGGCTTGCGAGACCAGAAACGGATTGTCGATTCGTGCAGAAGATAATGTAAAACGAATTGATACCAAATCTTCGGGATCAGTCGATTTCGATTTTAAGATTTGTACCTATCAATGGGGGAAAAAACTTCCTGGAGCGAAAGTTACTTTCAAGCGATATTCCGCAGCAGAATTTGCGGATGATCCAGCTCCCTGTGTTGAGCCCAAAGTACCGGATGGTATTGATCCAAAAACAGGTGAAGTCATACAACCTTGTACCAATTGGCCTTTAGAATCGGTATTGATCAATGGCGAAAAAAATGTAAAAATTTCCACTGATGAAAATGGGAATGCCAACGTTTGCATTTCTGTCTTCAATCCTAACAATCCTCGTGGTTATATTGATGGTCAAATTTTCTTAATTGGATATATGCTGGAAGGTTTACCAATGGAACAGCAATATGATTTGAGTTTTATGGAGATGTGGCTCATGGATGGATTGATCATGCATGTTAGAAATGCTTATGAGGAAATCAAGGAGCCGGAGTGGAGTGACATTTCTGAAATAATGACTCAGTATCGTAACCTGTATCCTTTGATGAGCAGAAATATTATTGATTTAAGTGATCCTAAAGAAATCGCTGCTCGTAAAAAAATCATGCTCTATGCCTTTACCCGTGACTTGAACGATCCGACTTATATGCCGGTCACCAGAGACTTGTCTGAGGGCAAAAGAAAAACCATCGTTAATTGGCTAACGACGGGGATGAAAGGAGCTGATAAAGCGGACACTATGCCATTGGCCATGTCAAAAGCATCTCCTCTTACTGAAGGAGTCAAGCAAGCTAGCCATAAACTAAACATCAAAACAAAGGACGATTTTTCTACAAGCTAGCATTTGAACTTGTTTTAAAATCTAATTTTTACCATCCGAGCACCCTGAAAAATGATAAAATTAAAACTAGAATTCCTTCAACAAATAGAGGCTGCTACCGAGCCAAAAGATTTACACGGGCTATTGCAAAAAGCGATAGAGTTGGAGCATTCCACCATCCCGCCTTACCTAACGGCCATGTTCTCCCTAAAGCCTGGTAAAAATCGGGAGATATGGGGAATCATCCATTCCGTTGTATTGGAAGAAATGCTCCACATGACGATAGCTTCCAACATCCTCATTGCCTTGGGGGGCAAACCAGATTTTATCCATAAAGCCTTTGTCCCCGATTATCCAGGCCCTCTGCCTATGAATATTGCTTGTGAAGATCCAAACGATGATACTTGTCTTACGGTAGGTTTAAGTGGCTATTCAAAAACTCAAGTTCACAATGTTTTTATGGCCATTGAACGTCCTGAAAGTCCATTGGAATATGAAGTAAAGGAAGTGCAACTTGATCAAATGATCTTAGGAGCGGAAGCCAAAGTTGAAGCGCCGTATTTTGCAACGATCGGCGCTTTTTATGAGGCTATAAAAAAGAAGTTAACGGAAATGGGGCTTGATGAATTACCGGGAGCTGACCGGCCACAAGTTATTCCTAGTAAGTATTATTCGGAAGAGGATATTTTTCAAATCAGAACACTTGATGATGCCATTCGGGCTATTGATATTATTGTAGAACAGGGGGAAGGGACCGATGAGGGAACCGAAGGAGGTTCTCCCTTAGATCCAGATGGAGAACTAGCGCATTATTATCGGTTTTCGGAGCTTTATTATGGGCGACGCCTTGTCAAAGATAAAGAGGCTCCTGGAGGATATTCTTACAGTGGTCCGGTGTTTCCATTTGAGGTGGATGGGCTTTGGAATTTACAGCCGAATACCAAGTCTGCCGATTTGCCACCCAACAGTGAACAACGTCGACAAGCCGACCAGTTTAACTTTGCTTATAAAAAACTCCTCTTTACCCTGCACCAAGCCTTCAATGGGGAACCTGATAAATTCGACGCAACCATGGGGCTTATGTATGATGTAAAATTGGTGGGTGAAAAGTTGGTGTCCATGCCATATCCTGGCAAAGTTGGTTTTAATTGTGGACCACCATTTGAATTCGTTTCACCGAACAGCTAAATATTTTTGGTGAGAAATTATATAATAGTACGAGTAGTATACAAAACAAATAATAGAAATGGATCAAAATACCTATGAAACCATTGTTGCGGAACTGATGACTTTCGCACAAAAATGGAACACGCTTTATGCGAATTGTTCCTTTGAGGAAATGAAATTATTGGCAACAGAAGATGTTGCCGTTGCAAATGCCGAAGTCTCCACGAGTGCAACTGGTCTGATCTATGGCCGTCAGGCTTACTACGATGGAATATACGAGGCTTATCATGGAGCCACGGGCAAAGAACATAATTTGCTCGTGATGAAATTCGAAGATTGGGAATACATTCCTTTAGGAGACGAAAATCATTTTTATACCATTGGAAAATTTACCCTTGAGCCAGATGTGGTCGGCGTGAATTGTTGGCTATTAAAACGAGAATGTGTTGATAGCCCCTGGCTCATCTATCGAGTTATCAATAACTAATTATTTATCAGAGAACCAAAAAATAGTAAAACATGTCAGAAGACGAACCACACCAATTTCCAGAAGAATACATTCACCCAACCTATGGGGTACACAACGCACCCAAGTACAGCCCATGCAAGCACCATGATTGTCTCTATCCGCGTCAACCTTGGGAACCTTCTGATCCGCTTTATCCCGAATATTGGTCGGCAAAGTGGACGATGTATATTGTATCTAATAACTATGCTAAATACCCACCTCCTTATGATGGACGGCCTCCGGAAGAATTAGAAGAAGGAAAAGACTATACGGTCTCCTATGGCGAAACCTTTTATGACAGCACTTGGCGAGGTCCCAATGGAGAAGAAGGGGCGATGATGGAGATGTACAAAAAAGTGAGTCTGCCTATTTTTCCAACTGAAAATAAATATTCTTCCGCCTTTATCTCGCTGGGTAATAAAGCCTATTATCTAACTTTTGACGACAAACCGAAGGACATAGATTTACCTCCAATATGCCTCATGTCACCTGTTAATCATCCTCCCAAGAGAGATTTTATCAAACACTTGCCATACAGTGCAGGAGATAGTGCTCGCTTAGGTGGGCGCATTCAAGGCTACTCTTTTTGGGCAGATACCAAGGGAGGGCCGCCCATTCAGACTGGGGTATATCCCGATCGGACTGGAGAGGGGATCTTATTTGGATATGCTTTTAAAAGTTATGTGGAACCGGATGCACATGACAAATCCGCTCCCGCCTATCGACACCCACATTCTTTCTACTTTGCTGGTTTCCCTTTTCCTCCGGTCAATGCGCCCATCGTTAGCCAAAACTACACGGAGTTTTCAATGAAAAAACCAGACCCCGCGGAGACCTGGGATCTTGTAAAAAAGCATGCGGACGGAAAAATAATTCCACCACGCTTTCTCTTCGATGGTTTTGGTAAGAAAAAGCGATCGAATAAATCAGCGAATTTGACAGCGTCCAGCCCTAAACCACCGATGTGGACGGGAAAGCGCAAGTAGTGTAAAAGAATTTCTGAATATGGTTTCCCTTTACTGTCAAATATTCAGTAAAGCGGGTCTTTGGCCACTACTAAACACTATCAATCCATTGATTGGTCGGAGCATTTATTTCTCATGTTCAAATCGCGGAAGTCTGGCGATTCAGGTGAATAGGATTTATTTTATATTTAAGATCCGATAAAATTTACTATTTTTCAGGATGAAAAATAATTTGAAAGATTAAAAAAAAAAACTTCAACGATGACAGTCACCCCTTTTATAGAAATAAATAGCAAGCATAATTATTTCGCTGATGGAGATAATAAGTGGTCAAGCATAATACCTTCTGAGGAGACCATTAAAACCATGCAAGAATTGGGCATGTTTTCAAAACCCAATGAAAAGGGAATTGTTTTGGCTCATAATGAATCAAGTATGGACTTGTTAGGAAGTAGGGAAACGGAAGTAATACTAACTTTTCGTTTGAATAGTAAGGATGATTTGTTTTACAATAGAACCGATTTGTCATATTTTGATAATTCCAAGAGTATATTGGAATTTGATAATTTGGATAAGGAGCCTAGCGACAATGGAATTATTTTACTGCATGAAGCGGAGTATGTGAATAAGGAGGATCTACAAAGTTGTGATACGAATCCCATTTTTCTGGAACAGAATACGATAGGAATTATCAGCATTAAATTGGATGCTGAAAGTGCCAGGAAGAATATTGGATTTGAATTTAAAACCTATGAAATTCGATTTAACCGCAGAAAGGTTTTTTGGCGGTATTACATTATGCCTAGCGATCAAACAGGGACTCCGGAATTTGAAATACTATCAATTGGAAAAGAGCACGCTTTCGACAAGTCAACTTTAGTTACCTTGGAAAATGGAACCCAAGCCATTGAAATATGCTCCATTGATCCTATTGATTTAGAAGAGCATTACGATTTTTCATTATCCTTGCGGGATCAAAATGCCTCTGGTTTTAAGATTAATTTGCCTTTTCCAAATTTACGTGGATTGAAATTGGGGGAGGACCATCAATTCTATGCAAATAGTTATATGTACGTATAAAATATTAAGGTAGACGAGTCCACGAAAATAAAAAAATCATTGAATCCATTCTTTATTCAAAAGGCGTTCTAATTCATTCCAGCGCCAACTAAAAATTTATGCAAAATAGAATCACCTCCTTTTTTTAGCTTATTAAGCTTCTTCCCAGTTGGTATTTGCTCTTACCCTTTGTATGGTGGCCATACAGGTTGTTCAAAAATATAAACGAATTAAACTATACTCCAACTACCTAATGAAAATTTTCAAACATCTGGCCTTTAGATCTATTCTCTTACTTGTATTCCTTGTTCTATCTTTTTTAATCTTTGGTACTGTTCAATTCGAAACACCTTATCCAAAAGTGGCTGCATTAGTGGTATGGATCGTCTTTTTAGTTTATGAAAACCTAAAATTCAAAAGCACCGAAGAAGGAGTGCTCAAAAAAGTAAATGTCAAATTAATAGGAATTAGCTTTTTGGCGATTGCTTTTTTATTTCTATTTTCTCCTTACCATAAATTCTCTCAAAACAGTCCGGATGGCAACTACAAATTATCCGTCTATGTGTTTCCAGGATTTTTTAGAGTTACGATGCCGGGAGATGGCGGGAGCCTGGGATCTTGTGTTGTTTTGTTTGATAAGGATGGAAGAAAAAGAGATGAAAATAGAGACGGTCCATTTATTAATGATATCAATCCCAAATTTTTTGATTGGGATATGGCGGAAGGCTATGTTCGATATCACCAAGGTAGTGATTTCTTGTATTTTGATCAAAGCGATAAACAGGAATAGGACAGTAGACTTTATTCGAAAATGGTTTTATGAGATAAAAATGCAGGATTTTTTCTGCAATCAATGAACGCCCACAGCCTAATAGCCGGGCTATTAAGGCGAGGACGTGAAGCAGAGTGCGGAAAAAAGACAATTTTTTAGCCA